>NZ_JBBKBF010000013.1:0-70286 GCF_037892625.1 Phocaeicola sp. ICN-14070
CAACATAAAGAAGTTAGCCAACAAGCATTATAATGTCAATGATTTTACGTACATTTGTCTGACATTCTATTAAACTCGCATACGTATGAAATATTTTGAAGTGACCTTTACCGCACAGCCGTGCAATGAAACTATCACAGATGTATTATCGGGACTGACAGCCGACATCGGTTTTGAAAGTTTCGTGGAATGTGAAAACGGCATGAAGGCCTACATCCAGCAGAGCCAGTTTGACGAAGCTGCACTCCAGCAAGTGGTAGAAGATTTTCCGATACCCGGCGCAAGCATCAGTTATTCCATCACGGAGCCGGAAGACAAGAACTGGAACGAGGAATGGGAGAGGAATTTCTTCCAGCCCATCGTCATCGATAACCGCTGCGTGATTCACAGTACCTTCCACAAGGATTACCCGAAGACCGAATACGACATCGTCATCAATCCGCAGATGGCTTTCGGTACCGGACACCATGAAACCACCAGCTCTATCTTAGGAGAACTGCTGGAAGCTGACCTGAAAGGCAAATCGGTGCTCGACATGGGATGCGGCACATCTATCCTGGCCATTCTGGCCAGCATGAGAGGAGCCGGTAAGGTGACTGCCATCGACATTGACGACTGGTGTGTGAACAACTCGCGCGACAACATTGCCCTGAACGGCATTTCCAATATCACCGTAGAACTGGGAGATGCTTCCCTGCTGAACGGACGGGAACCTTTTGATGTGGTGATAGCCAATATCAACCGTAACATTCTGTTGCAGGATATGCCGGCCTATGCGGCTTGCATGAAGAAAGGTTCGGAACTGTACATCAGCGGATTCTATACGGAAGACATTCCAGTGCTGCGCGAAAAAGCGGAGAGTCTAGGCATGGAATACGTGCATCACCGCGAAAAGCACAACTGGGCTGCCGTAAAATCTATCATGAAATAAGCAAGCTGTCTAAACAACAGCAAAGGCTGTCAGCGCTTCAATGCCTTGACAGCCTTTTTCATGTCTTCACTCACACGATAAGACTCACCTATTTTCTGAATAGTCTTACGGAAAGTAAAATCGTCCAGATGACAATGGCGCAGAAAAGCCATGGTCTGTTCCGGAAACTTGACAAAACAGAATGAAAGTGCCCAGGCCACAGCCATGCGCACATAATATCCCTCATGACGAATCCCGTCGAGCAGGGAAAGATACTCCTCCAAGTGGGCTTCATCCAAGAAATAACTCATTCCCATCACTACGCCGAAGCGTACCTCATACTCACCCGATGCCTTCATCCATTCTTTCAGGTATTCCCAAAGCCGCGCCTCGTTACGGCGGATAAAAGCTTTTCCTCCTCCAAACTTAAACGTATCGCACACCGACCAGCTATTGATAATCCACACAAAACGTGTCACACGGTGAAGATAGACTTCCACATCCTCGTCGGGGCGGATGCATCCCAACACCATACCTTGCAGCATGCGTTCTTCCATATAGAACCCGTCGGCCGTGTCAAGATAGCTCTCCCAATCAGCTTTGGCAATCCTTGCAGCCAGTTTCCGCAACGCCGGCAAACGAATGCCCAACACATGTTCCACCCCCGGGTGAAGTCCCTCGGTAAACTTGCGGTTCCCATCTTCCGCCAGTATCAGCAGATGTTCTTTGACGGTCAGACCGTCCAGTCGAAACTCTTCCATACCTTATTATATAGCAAGATTTAAAATGTGGAACAAAGATAGGAAAAATTGAAAAATTTCCATCCATTTGTTTGGCGTTTTTCACATTAATGATTACCTTCGCGAGTGAAACAATAAAAAAACAAGAAAAATAACATTATGAATCTTTCTACGGTAAATACATTCTTCTGGTGGCGCCGCTTACAACTCCAAAGGTCGTAAGGGAACTCAGTCGCATGTATATACCTCAATAGTAATAGTATCACAGAAGGGCTGTCGTAACTTTACGACGGCCCTTTTTGTTTTTTCACCCTAATGCAAACAAATACACTCATGAAAACTTATCAAGTAAACCAGGAAGGATTTTATGGAGATTTTGGTGGAGTCTACATACCGGAAATTCTCCATCGCTGTGTGGAAGAATTACGCAATGCCTACCGCAAGGTGCTGGCAGATGAAGGATTCCAGAAAGAATATAATGTGTTGCTCAAGGACTACGTAGGACGTCCTTCACCACTTTATCTTGCCCAACGCTTGTCGGAAAAATACGGATGCAAAATTTACCTGAAACGGGAGGACCTGAACCATACGGGAGCGCACAAAATCAACAACGCCATCGGCCAGGTGCTTCTGGCCCGAAGAATAGGCAAGAAACGCATCATCGCCGAAACAGGAGCCGGACAGCACGGAGTAGCCACGGCTACGGTATGTGCCCTGATGGGAATGGAATGTGTGGTCTACATGGGAAAGACCGACGTGGAACGGCAGCGGGTAAACGTGGAACGCATGCAGATGCTGGGAGCCAGAGTGGAAGCCGTGACTTCGGGTAACATGACCCTGAAGGATGCTACCAACGAAGCCATACGCGACTGGTGCTGCCATCTGGCGGACACATACTATGTGATTGGTTCCACAGTGGGACCTCATCCCTACCCCGACATGGTAGCCCGCTTGCAGTCGGTCATCAGCGAGGAAATCAAAAAGCAACTGATGGAACACGAAGGACGTGACTATCCGGACTACCTGATGGCCTGTGTGGGAGGAGGAAGCAATGCTGCCGGAACCATCTATCACTACCTGGACGATGAACGGGTGAAAATTATCTTAGCGGAAGCCGGAGGAAAGGGAGTGGAAACGGGATTGTCGGCTGCTACCATCCAGCTGGGCCGGCTGGGCATCATTCATGGTTCCAAAACCCTGGTCATGCAGGATGAGGACGGACAGATTCTGGAACCGTATTCCGTTTCGGCCGGACTGGATTACCCCGGCATCGGTCCCATGCATGCCAACTTAGCCGCACAGAAAAGAGCCACCGTGCTGGCAGTCAATGACGATGAAGCCCTGCGGGCTGCCTTCGAACTGACACGGCTGGAAGGCATCATTCCGGCACTGGAGTCGGCCCATGCCTTAGGAGCACTGGAGAAAGTGAAGTTCCAGCCTTCGGATATCGTGGTGCTGACCGTATCGGGAAGAGGTGACAAAGACATTGATACTTATCTGAAATACAAAAACAACCCTGAAATTTTTTAAACGAGAAAAAACATGAAGACATTTGCTTATACCACCCACTACAAGACACTGCCCGGCGACTTGCATACGCCTGTGAGCACGTACCTGAAGGTGCGCGACCTGTTTCCGCAAAGTATTCTGCTGGAAAGTTCCGATTACCACGGAGTGGAAAACAACCGCTCTTTTATCGGACTGAACCCCATTGCCAGTTTCTCCGTAAACCACGGAATCGTGACCATGGTCTTTCCAGACAAAAGCCGTGAAGAACGTCCGCTCACCCCCGAGTTCCAGGTGGAAGATGCTTTCCAGTATTTCCTGAGACAGTTTCAGGTGGAAGGAGAATATGCCCGCTACGGAGGAGTGTACGGCTATACCACGTTCAATGCCGTCCGCTACTTCGAACAGATTCCGGTGAAAGACAGCAGCGACCCGAAGAACGATGCGCCGGAGATTCTCTACATTCTCTACAAGTACCTGATTGTGTTCAACGACTTCCAGAGCGAGATGGTGCTGGTGGAGCTGCAGGGCAACGACGAGCCGAGTCACATTGACGAAGTGGAGAAAGCGGTACTGAACCGAAACTACACCACCTACGCCTTTCGGGCGACGGGCGACACCACCAGTACGCTGACCGACGAGGAACACAAGGCCAATATCCGCAAGGGCATTGCCCACTGCAAGAGAGGCGACGTATTTCAGATTGTGCTTTCCCGCCGTTTCATCCAGCGCTATGAGGGCGATGATTTCACCCTCTACCGGGCATTGAGAAGCATCAATCCTTCACCCTACCTGTTTTATTTTGATTTCGGCGGTTTCCGGATTTTCGGTTCCTCTCCCGAAACGCATTGCAAGATTGAAGCGGGAAAGGCCACCATCGACCCCATTGCCGGCACCACCCGCAGAAGCGGAGACAAAAAGACGGATGCCGCACTGACCGAAGCCCTGCTGGCCGACCCGAAGGAGAATGCCGAACACGTGATGTTGGTAGACCTGGCACGGAATGACTTGAGCCGGAATTGCCACGACACGCACGTGGAATTCTACAAACAGTCGCAATACTACAGCCATGTAATTCACCTGGTGAGCAGGGTAAGCGGCACACTGGACAAGGAAGCCGACCCGATTAAAACATTCATCGATACTTTTCCGGCCGGCACACTCAGTGGGGCTCCCAAGGTAAAGGCCATGCAGCTCATCAGTGAAATAGAGCCGCACAACCGAGGGGCTTACGGAGGTTGCATCGGCTTCATCGGGCTGAACGGCGATTTGAACCAGGCCATCACCATCCGCACCTTCGTGAGCCGTAACAACGAACTCTGGTTCCAAGCCGGAGGGGGCATCGTAGCCAAAAGTGACGAGAACAATGAACTACAAGAAGTAAACAACAAGTTGGGAGCATTGAAAAAAGCCATTCTCCTGGCCGAAAAATATAACACACCATGAAAATTGTCATCATCGATAACTACGACTCATTTGTGTACAACCTGAGTCATGCGATAAAAGAGTTAGGAGCAGAAGTCACCGTGAAACGCAACGACCAGTTCCGGCTGGAGGAGCTGGAGGAATTCGACAAAATTCTGCTGTCGCCCGGTCCCGGTGTTCCGGAAGAAGCCGGCCTGCTGCTGGATGTCATACGTACGTATGCCGGAAAGAAACCGATATTGGGAGTCTGTCTGGGCGAGCAGGCCATCGGCGAAGTGTACGGAGGAAAGCTGACCAACCTGGATGAAGTGTTCCACGGCATACAGAGTCCTGTCACCCTGACTGCGACGGACTATCTGTTCGAAGGACTTCCCTCCACCGTACAGGTAGGAAGGTATCATTCCTGGGTAGTCGATCGGAAAGATTTCCCGGAGTGTCTGGAGGTGACCGCCGTAAGTGAAGAAGGATACGTCATGGCACTCCGTCACCGCACACTCGATGTGCGAGGCGTACAGTTTCATCCGGAATCCGTTCTCACCCCCGAAGGAAAACAGATGCTGGGCAACTGGATACACCATCAATAAAGAAAACCCTATTTTCTCACTCATAAAACTTAGATACACAATATGAAACAAATACTGAAACGGATATTCCACCACGAAGAGCTGACACGCGAAGAAGCCTGCATGCTGATGCAGAGAATGACCGGCGGCGAGATGAATGAAGCACAGACAGCCGCCCTACTGGCTGCCTTCCAGATGCGCGGGGTCAAGGTGGACGAACTGGTCGGCTTCCGCGATGCGCTGCTTCAGGCTTGCGTGCCCGTCGACTTGCATGAATTTCATCCCATTGACATCGTGGGTACCGGAGGAGACGGGAAAAACACCTTCAACATCTCCACATGTGCCTGCTTTGTCGTGGCCGGAGCCGGTTACCGGGTAGCCAAGCACGGAAACTACGGAGCCACTTCAGTAAGCGGAGCCAGCAACGTGATGGAACACTACGGCGTAAAATTCACAAACGATGCGGACAAACTGAAACGTTCCATCGAACAATGCGGCATGGCTTACCTGCACGCTCCCCTCTTCCATCCGGCCCTGAAAACCGTGGCTCCCGTGCGGAAGGCATTAGGCGTACGTACCTTATTTAATTTATTAGGCCCGCTGGTCAATCCCTGCCATCCGGCCTGCCAGTTGTTAGGAGTGGCCGACCTCCCGCAGATGCGGCTTTACACCAACACGCTCCAGCAGCTCGGCATCCAGTTTGCCGTGGTCAACAACCTGGACGGATACGATGAAATCTCGCTGACCGACGAATTCAAGGTGATGACCAACCGTTACGAAACCATCTATCGTCCCTCGGAATTAGGTTTTTCCATGGCACGCCAGGAAGAACTTTACGGAGGAAATACCCCGGAAGAGGCAGCCGCCATTTTCGACCGGGTACTGCACAACGAAGGCAGCAAGGCACAAACCGACTGTGTGCTGATCAATGCCTCGTTTGCCATCCAGGCACTGGAGCCTCAAAAGAAAATAGAAGAATGCGTGGCGCTGGCCAAAGAATCGCTCGAAAGCGGAAAAGCCCTGGCCACTCTACGCAAGTTCCTTACCCTTAACCAATAAACGAATGATGACTACTGATATCTTACATACCATTGTGGCTCATAAGCGCACAGAAATTGCCCTTCAGGAAGAAGCCGTATCCCAAGACTTCCTCATTCAGCAGTTGGGCACTCCCCGTCCGTCGAAAAGCCTGAAGCAGGCACTGACTGCATCGCCCTCGGGCATCATTGCGGAATTCAAACGACGCTCTCCGTCGAAAGGAGATATTGCTCCACAGGCAGAACCGACTATCATCGTCCCAGGCTATGAACGTGCAGGTGCCTCCGGTATCTCCGTACTGACCGACCCGAAATTCTTTGGCGGCAACCTGAAAGATTTGCAGGCTGCCCGCCCGCTGATACACCTTCCGGTACTGCGAAAAGATTTTATCGTCAGTCCCTACCAGCTATATCAGGCCAAGCTGGCCGGTGCGGATGTGGTGTTGCTGATTGCGGCCGCCCTGACCGTGGACGAATGTAAAGCCTTGGGAAAATTGGCCCACCAGTTAAAGATGGAGGTCCTGCTGGAAATACACACGGAAAAGGAACTCGACTACCTGCACGAGCATGTAGACCTGATTGGAGTCAACAACCGGAACTTAGGCACATTTCATACGGATGTGGAGAATTCGTTCCGCCTGGCCCGGAAGTTGCCGAAGGAACTGCTGTGGGTATCCGAAAGTGGCATCTCGCAACCCGACACGTTCAGGCAATTGCGTGAAGCCGGTTTCAGGGGATTCCTGATGGGAGAAACTTTCATGAAAACGCCTTCACCGGAAAAGGCTTTGTCGGACTTTCTTCAAGCTCTTGCCTTATGATTGTCAAAGTGTGCGGCATGAGGGAGGCGGAGAACATCCGCCAGGTGGAGCAAACAGGGGCCGACTGGATGGGATTCATCGACTACGAAGGTTCTCCCCGCTATGTACCGGGCGTACCGGAATACCTGCCGGAGACGGTGCAGAAAGTGGGAGTGTTTGTCAATGCTTCCCTCTCGCAAATCCGGGAAAGGGTAGCAACATGGCAATTGGATTACGTTCAACTTCACGGAAAGGAATCGCCAGAGTTTTGCCGGGAAGTGCAACAGACCGGCATACGCGTCATCAAGGCCTTCGCCCTGCGTACGCCTGACAACCTGTTGGCAACGGAAAGCTATGCCGCCTGCTGCGACTATTTTCTGTTCGACACTCCCTGCAACGGATACGGAGGCTCCGGCAAAAGCTTCGACTGGGAAATGCTGACGCACTACCACGGCGAGACGCCTTTCCTGTTAAGCGGAGGACTGAAACCTGAAAGCCTGGATGCATTACTGAAATTCAGCCATTCCAGCTGGGCTGGCATCGACCTGAACAGCGGCTTTGAACAGGCTCCCGGCCTGAAAGATGCGGCTGCCCTCTCTGACTTTATTTACTCTTTCAAACAAAACAAGTACAACCTCTAAAAACTTAGTGATATGAATCGCATTGACCAATTATTCCAGACACATAAAGACCACGTGCTTTCCATTTATTTCTGTGCAGGTACCCCGACCCTGGAAGGTACTGCCGAAGTCATCCGCACCTTAGAGCGGAAAGGAGTACAGATGATTGAAATCGGTATCCCGTTTAGCGACCCGATGGCCGACGGTCCTGTCATTCAGCACGCAGCCACACAGGCCCTGCGCAACGGCATGACGCTCCGCAAGCTCTTCGGCCAGCTGGAGCAAATCCGCACAGATGTCCGCATCCCGCTGGTACTGATGGGCTACCTGAACCCCATCATGCAGTATGGTTTTGAGAATTTCTGCCGGCAATGTCAGGCATGCGGCATCGACGGCGTGATTATTCCCGACCTTCCTTATAAAGACTACTTAGAAAGCTATCGTCCCATTGCACAACAATACGGCATCCACGTGATTATGCTCATCACGCCGGAAACCAGCGAAGAACGCATCCGGCAAATCGATGCGCATACCGACGGATTCATCTATATGGTATCTTCTGCGGCCGTGACGGGAGCACAAAAGGAATTCAATGCACAGAAGCAGGCTTACTTCCAGCGTATCAAGCAAATACAGTTGCGAAACCCACGGATGATCGGGTTCGGAATCTCCAATAAATCCACTTACGAATCGGCAGCGGCATACGCCTCCGGATGCATCATCGGGAGCAAGTTCGTGACCTTGCTCGAAGAAGAAAAAAATGCAGAAAAAGCTATCGACAAACTGTTGGAAATGCTAAAAAACGAAGGATAATTAATCATTCTGCTATTTTTAGCGGCTTATTCTTTCAGTCAAAGCATATTTTTGCTATCTTTGTGCCAAACTAAACGAAGCATCAAATGATAAAACCAGATTATCCTTCCGTATTACTCATCTACACTGGAGGTACAATCGGTATGATTGAAAATCCGGAAACCGGTGCCCTGGAGGCATTTAACTTCGACCAACTTCAGGAGAACGTGCCGGAACTGAAACGGTTCAACTACCGCATTTCCTCTTACCAGTTTAACCCTCCTATCGACTCCTCAGACATGGAGCCGGCCTTGTGGGCCAAACTGGTCAAAATCATCCAATATAACTACGATAACTTCGACGGGTTCGTGATTCTGCACGGCACGGACACCATGGCTTATACCGCTTCCGCACTGAGCTTCATGCTGGAGAACCTGAGCAAACCGGTCATCCTTACCGGAAGTCAGCTGCCCATTGGTGTGCTACGTACAGACGGAAAGGAAAATCTGATTACTTCTATCGAAATAGCCGCTGCAAAACATCCGGACGGAACTGCCGTGGTACCGGAAGTCTGCATTTTCTTCGAGAACCACTTGTTGCGTGGAAACCGTACGACCAAGATTAATGCAGAAAACTTCAACGCGTTCCGTTCCTACAATTATCCGGCACTGGCTACGGCCGGTATCCACATCAAGTACGAATACGACCGTATCCGGAAGGTGGATCCCAACCTGCCCATGCATGCACACTATGTCTTCGATACGAATGTGATTATCCTGACACTTTTCCCGGGTATTCAGGAAAACATCGTGCGCACGGTACTCAACACACCTGGTCTGAAAGCGGTAGTACTCAAGACGTATGGTTCCGGAAATGCGCCCCAGAAGCCCTGGTTCATCCACTTGCTGGCAGAAGCTACGGCAAAGGGAATTGTCATCGTCAACATTTCACAATGCCAGACGGGTATGGTAGAAATGGCACGTTACGAAACCGGTCTGCACCTGCTCGATGCAGGTGTCATCAGCGGATATGATGCCACCGTGGAAAGCGTGCTCACCAAGCTGATGTTCCTGCTCGGCCACGGTCTTACTCCCAAGGAAATACGCAGCGAAATGAACCGTTCCATAGCCGGAGAGTTTACCAAGCCCATGTTGTAACCTAAATGTAACATCTATTTCATAAGGACGAAACAAGAAAGGGTCATCTTTGTAACGAAAACTAAATCACATTGAATTTTGTATTAATTAATAGAAAATACGCATGAACGATTACCGGATTTTAGTTGTAGACGATGAAGAAGACTTGTGCGAGATTCTAAAATTCAATCTCGAAATGGAAGGATACATGGTAGATACTGCCAATTCCGCCGAAGAAGCCTTGAAACTTGAATTGCCACGTTACAACCTGATACTGCTGGACGTGATGATGGGAGAAATTTCCGGATTCAAAATGGCCAGCATGATGAAAAAGAACAAGGATACACAGAACATTCCTATCATTTTCATCACCGCAAAGGATACGGAAAATGATACGCTGACCGGATTCAACCTGGGAGCGGACGACTATATTTCAAAGCCTTTCTCTCTGCGTGAAGTCATCATGAGAGTAAAGGCGGTGTTACGACGCACAGCCGGCGTACAAACCCAGGTGCCCGAACAGCTGATTTATAAAGGACTGTCGGTCAACATTCCGAAGAAGAAAGTAACCATCAACAACGAGGAAATTTCATTAACGAAAAAAGAATTTGAAATACTTCTGCTCCTGTTGCAGAACCAAGGACGCGTATTCTCCCGCGAAGACATTCTGGCGAAAGTATGGCACGATGAAGTGTACGTGCTCGACCGTACGATTGATGTGAATATCACTCGCCTTCGCAAGAAAATCGGTGAATACGGTGCTTGTATCGTAACCCGCCTCGGTTATGGATACTGTTTCGAATGTGAATAAATTACGGTGGCACAATCATGACAAAATTTTCTTATCGCATCCTCCCTTTCAGTCAGAGGCTGTTTCTTTCTGTCATATTCCTTTTCCTGGGATATGCAGTATGCTTTATGCTGTTTCAATACAAACGCGAAAAGGCTTACAAAATAGAATTACTGAACACGCAGCTGCAAAACTATAACAACCAGCTGTGCGACTTTCTGGCCGATCATCATGGGGTCAACTCTGACTCCATGCAGAGCTATGTGACGACTCACATGATGCCCAACCTGCGGGTTACGCTTATTGAGCCGTCAGGGAAAGTAGTGTACGACAATACAAATGCCAACTGGAAAAGCTTTGCCAACCACTCTTCCCGCAAGGAAGTGCAAGACGCACTCATGTACGGAAGCGGCTATTCCATCAGCCGCCCGTCGGAAAGCATTCAGGGAGAGGAATATTTTTATTCCGCACGCTATTATCCTCCCTACCGCATCATCATACGGTCTGCCCTTCCCTACAACCTGAGTCTGGCAGAACACTTGCAAGCTGACTCCGGCTACTTATGGTTTGCGCTGATTATCTGTCTGGTACTGATTTTCATCTTCTACCGTTTTACTAGGAAGCTGGGCAAGTCCATCACCAAACTGCAACAGTTTGCCATGAAGGCCGACCGGAACGAACCGATTGACATGGACATCCTGCAAACTTTCCCAAAGAACGAACTGGGAGAGATTTCACAACACATCATTAAGATATACAAACGCCTGCACCGGGCGAAAGAAGCTCTCTACATTGAGCGTGAGAAACTGATTTCGCACCTTCAAACCTCACACGAGGGATTGGGTGTCTTTACCAAAGAACGGCAGGAAATCCTGGTCAACAACCTGTTTACGCAATACATCAACAACATATCCGACCGCAACCTGCGTTCTACCAATGAAATTTTCGACATTCCGGAACTACAACCCATCATTGAGTTCTTAAACCGGAACGAGGGTAATTTCAGTAAAGAGGAAAAGCGGTATGCCATGCACCTCAACAAGAACGCTCGCTCGTTTACCGTGGAATGCATTATCTTTCAGGATATGTCGTTCGAAATATCCATCAACGATATTACTCAGGAAGAAGAGCAGGCCCGCCTGAAACGCCAGCTGACACAGAACATCGCTCATGAGCTGAAAACGCCCGTCAGCAGTATTCAGGGATACCTGGAAACCATTATCAGCAACCCGAACATTCCGCAAGAAAATGTCCGTGTCTTCCTGGAAAGAAGCTATGCCCAGAGCAACCGTCTGACCTTCCTGCTACGCGACATCTCTGTGCTGACCCGAATGGACGAGGCACCGGAACTGGTAGAGAAAGAGCAGGTAAACCTGAGCAAGATTGTAGAAAACATTTTGAACGAGGTAGCACTCGGTCTGGAAGAAAAGCATATTACTGTGGTGAACAAACTCCCGTCGGAAGTCATACTGACAGGAAGCAGTTCACTTCTCTACTCTATCTTCCGCAACCTGACCGACAATGCCATAGCCTATGCGGGTAATGACATACAAATCACCATCAACTGCTTCCGCGAGGATGAGAAATTCTACTATTTCAGTTTCTCTGATACCGGCGTGGGAGTACCCGAAGAGCACCTTAACCGCCTGTTCGAACGCTTCTATCGGGTAGACAAGGGACGCTCACGGAAATTAGGAGGTACAGGTTTGGGACTGGCCATCGTGAAGAACGCCGTATTGTTCCATGGCGGAACCATCTTCGCCAAGAACATGCCGAAGGGAGGACTGGAATTTGTCTTCACACTGAAAAAGGATATACAAGGATAAAACAATTCCAGGCAAGACATTCTGTAATTAAAACTGCTACAATTTCCCCTGGTTCCAGTACTTCCTTGGCAGTACTGAGATTCTGACTTTTCCTGATATAACTAGACGTTTTTTCTTTTTATAAACTGGAACAGTAGACACTTTGCGTATTACAGCTAAGCGTTCCGGACACGCAAGAACCGGGAGCTGTTGTTTGGCAAACTGGATGCCCTTCGATGAGGCGTTCGTTTTTTTAAGGTCAATAGAGAGTTTTCCTGATTTAACCTGACTATTTTTCAATTAATAAACTGAGGTTACAAAGATTTTAAAAGAGACTCTATTGTTTTATCTGCCATTAAAAAGAATATAAATGAGGGTCTCAAAATAGAAACACCAGTAAACTTATAGATTACAATGCTCGACTATTATTCATGGGTTGAGCATTTTTTATATCTCAGCCTTATCATAATGGTAAATTCATACTATAAATACCAAATCCAAAATTAGCAGTAACTCCCCATTGTACTACTAAAAGTTTATCTTACCTCTTTAAATGGAGGGTTATATACGTAATCTTTGTAAGCCATAATTTAACTATATTACATTGCATATCAAAGTTTTTTATTATCTTTGCAAACGGATGGAGCATATCTCTATCCAAGACATATTAGAAAATGAAAGAAGCGTTATGCTTATCTTGTAAGTTAGGAACCTGAGAAATTTCAAACGTAGTACAAGGAAGGCATAGTGGTTCTCACGCTATAGCGTGGGCTGCTATTCTCATATCTGTACTACGGGTTTTCTCAGGACCTCTAACTTAAGATGTGGCATTGCAGTTCCACGCTTCGTAGTTTTACGAAATCCTCATAGGAGCTGTAGAGGAAAAAGAGAACCTATGAAAAAACAATCTTCTTCAATTAAAAAAGGCATAATATGTTGCCTAAGTTTATTCTGTAGCCTCAGTATCCAAGCTCAAAAACTCGGAGATTACATTGAAATCGACAGTGTTCCCGCCTTTATCTTTTATATAGACAACACAGGAAAACATGGTCTAGCGATGTCTATGCCTGCTGTATATTCTGATATGCTAAAGAAAATAGACAAATATGTAAAAAAGGGATTAATAGACAAAAGACAGGCTGAACTATCAAAGAAAGGCAATGTGATAGATATAAAAAACTATGAAGAATCAGGGATGCTCAATCCTAAGAACAAACAAAAACTTTTTGAGAACCTTATTCCAAAACTAACAGAAAAAGGAGAAGAAAACGCAGCCATCATTGAAGCCTACTGCAAAGAACAGAATATTTTAATGCAAGAACATTTTCCTTGGGAATACTGGGCCTCACAATTAGGGCAAGGCTGGTTTATCCCGGGAGATTACGAACTCACTCTATTTGCCCAATTCTATTCTGGAGGAATTGGTAAAGATTACCACATGGGGATTTCTTTTTTAACAAAAAGAGGAAAAGAACTTTCTAACAATACCAGAGTGCAAGATGCACTCACCTCCATCACATCAAAAGGAGGATTAATATCATCCACAGCAAAATATGCCGATTGTGGTTTTAGAACATTACATAGGATTCAAAAAACGATGCCCAAACTGACATATTGGTTTGAATTATTAGACAACCTAAATGGAGCTTATAAAGAATTGAACGTCCAGACATGTGCCATACATAAGTTTTAAATTAAACAATAACTAAAAGTTGTGCCCGACACGAAATAGGGTAAACAAAAATGAAAACGATATTCTCTATGAAAAAGACTTACACTACTTTTTTATTTTTTCTTTTAGGAGTATTTTCAACCTCTATCTTTGCACAAAGCACTGTATATTTCTTTATAAAATCTACAGGAAATTTGACTACAACAATAAAACAAAACGGGAAGGATATCTTTGACATGACAGGACCTATAAAGAAGACCATCAAACCTTCAGGAAATATGCAGCTTCCTTTTAATCAATACGCTCCATGTTATAGAAAGTGTATTTTTAAAAACGAAGGAAAAATACTTTTCTCAGCAGAATGTAAACACATCAACGCTGTCAATGGGAAAATATCAACCATGGCAGGAGAAATACAGCTGAATTTAACAAGCGGGTCTACATATTATGTATCCATAACCAATAAAGGATTAAATGATATGCAGTTAAAGAATCTAACAGAAAAAGAAGCCGAAAAATTACTGAAAAATAAAAAATACGTAGCTCTCCCTGAATATATAGAACAATAAATACCTGCAATTATGGAAAAGAAATCATATATTTTATTATTCTTTTCTTTCTTCCTGCTAATAAGCAACGCACAAGAAAAATCCATTAATCATATCTTCTCAAAGACATTAGAAGTAGTAAATGAAAAGAACAAAAAAGAAAGTTTCAAAGGACAAATCCTAAAAGGCAAACGAAACGGAATGGGAGTTCTTTTACAACGTAATGGAGCACTCTATATAGGAGATTTTTACAGAGATATGATATCAGGTTACGGCATGTTTATTGCTTCGGAAGATAGTTATGTAGATAATTGTGATAGCTGTACTGTGTATATCGGCAACTGGAAGAATGGAGTAAAATCCGGCTTCGGAATTTGTTATGCCAATAATGGAGATATTATTTACCAAGGACAATTCGAGAAAGACAAACCTATCTCACAGTATCCATCCAATAATATAGACCTACAAAAATATTTTTCTTATTTTGATTTTGGTAATGGAGAATATTTCTTAGGAGAAATGGAAAAAGAAACTGCTAACGGCTACGGTATAATGGTATATGACAATGGAGACTTATGCATCGGCAATTTTAAAGAAGGAAAAAGAAATGGAATCGGGCTGTACCTTCTATATAATGGAGAATGGGAAACGATTAATTTTGAAGGTGACAACTACAATATTGTCAGCTCATCCATTAACTACCGGAACATTGACGCTAATAGAAAAGCTAATATCAAGAGCTCACTATCTGAAGCATTCGGATATTTTGCACAGGCAGCAAACCAAACAGTCCAAATTGCAAGTGAAGTTCAGTCCATAAAAAAAGGAGAAAAGCCTTTTTCCAATACAAGCTCAAATGTCAATATATCCGAAAATACAAATCTATCCGATGATAATATTTCCAAAGAAAAGAAATCCTCTACAGTCCCTTATTCTATATCCGCAAATCAAAACAAAAATACTGACAGCAGGACATATGCGAATTATGATGGAATGCTGAGCAAAATGCGTTATGGAAATATGGAGTATGACGATGCCAAACGAAAAGAATATCAATCCAAGATGAGAGCATTAAGAGAAAAATGGGAGAAACGAGGAGAAAGATTCCAGCATTCAGAAAATGAAGACTGGCTCGGCAAATAAACTATAAACTTACTCAATCATATTAAACTCTAAATTAAAACAGGTCATGAAAAAATTACATTTTAAACTATTTAAAAGATTATCTTGTATTGTTGTTTTTACAACATTATTTTTCTCTCATGTACAAGCCAAAGGTATCAATGATGCAATCCAACTTCCAGATTTCAAGAGTGGAAAAACTATCTGGGTCATCCGAGCAGGCGTAGGATTTAACGGTTTTACCGGATCAAGCATAGAAACGACCAAACTACAATGGGAAAATAACGATTGGAATGGCAGTTTTGGGAAAGCCACAGGATATGAATTCACATTAGGGTTTAACAAATCCTTTGGTAATCATCCACTATATTGGGGGATGGAGCTTGGCATGGCATCAAGAGGATATACATCATCTTCTTCATGGGAAAAAAGTGGAAGTTCAGCTATTAGTGGGGGAACCGACTATCATGGTAAATTCCAAGATGAATCAATGCTATGCCATACAGTAAAGTTTTCTCCATTCACTATTGGTTATCGATACACATTCCTTGAAAAGATGGCTGCAGACATACATCTTGGAGCCTATGCCAGCTATGATATCGCAGGAAAATACAAAAGAGATTATACAGACCATATCATTTCAACATCCAAATATGGCAATAGAAATGATAAGACCACAAGCTCCACAGAAACCAAGATAAAAGATTATGACAATATGAAACGATATGACGCGGGTATTAATCTGGGAATAGGCTATTGGTTTGGTAAATTTAATATAGACTTTACATGGCAAAGAGGATTTATCGCCATATTTGAAGGGGGAAATGAATTAGTAAAAATAGGAAAAGAATCACGCAAACGTGGAAACCTGTTCACAAACAATTTCCAACTCAAGTTGGGCTATGCATTCTAATATAACAACCATCAAAATTTAATCAGAACATATGAAAACATTATATTCAGGACTACAAATATTGCTATACCTATTACTAACTTTACCTTTAGCAAGCCACGCACAAAGAAACATACCTAAAGTTACATGTATTTATTGTGGAGGTACGGGAAGAGCTGGTTACGCTTCATGCCTTTTTTGTGGCGGTAGCGGACTGATGGCTGACCCTCAATACCAAAACCAGAAAGCGTATGAATATGGAAAAGCTTTAGGATTATGCGGAAAAGGACAAGCTGCATTAGTACACGGAAATTACAAAGAAGCATTTGACGCCTTTGAAGAAGCCATGAAATTAGAAAATGCAGAGGCAATGTTTTTTATCGGTGTTTGTTGTGAGCTAGGAATGGGAGTAAACGTAAATCATGAGTTAGCCAAAGAATGTTACTCATTAGGTAGCCAGTATGGTAGTATAAATGCTAAACAGGCTATAGAGAGAATCAACCAAAATGGTTTTTGGCCAGCCACTGACCAAACAAGACAAAATTTCAGAAATGCACTTAAGATGCAAATAGAAATTCAAGGAAATGCAGCAATGATGAACCGTAACTTCAATAACAGCAATCAATCAAACTCAACAAAAGACTATGGAGCATGCCCTAACTGCCATGGAACAGGAAGATGTACCATGTGTGCAGGCAGAGGAGAATGGAAAGATAACAACGGAATATATCATGATTGCAGTATATGTCATGGCGGAGGACAATGCCCAAGTTGTCATGGCAGTGGAAAATTACGCTAACATTAAAGAGAGGAGGCTTCCTTCAAGACTAAGGCAACCTCCCCTTCATTTTCCATTCATCTTTTTCAGATATTGCTTCTTTTCCCTTTTACTCATTTCTTTCATAATCAAGTCTGCCGGATGAGAAGATTCAAACTGAGCAGTTTGCCCATCAGGCTTACAAGTTTCTGATTCATTAACTGCTATGATGGGTATAAATGAATGATATGCTCTTCCTTCTATGGCATAATCCTTATCCGAATCGCCAAAGCATCCACTCATTTGCAGACGTAAATGCGCTCCTTGACGATAATTGTTTCCGCCAATAACTCCAATCGGCTCTCCCGCCTCTATGTTTTCTCCAGGCTCTACAAATACACCTTCATTCTTAAATAATTTATAAGTGGCGAAACTCCCGTCTTTATGATAAACAACTACATAATTTTCGGTTCGTGCATACACCCTGCTTCCAGGTTTCTCGGCCTCTGAAGCTTGATACTGATGAACATCACAAACCAATCCACCACGCATGGCATACACTGTATCTCCCTCATTCATACGAAAAGCCAATCCTGTCACTTTTTTCCCTTTTCTATCTCTTTGAAAAAAATCCTCCAAGGAAGTCAATATATGAATATCTACTTTTTTCCCTGGAGCTACAGGTGGAAGATAAACAAAAGATGAATCTGAATCAGTTTTCCAGTTCCCCCTATAACTCCTACTTTGATAAGCGAAGCCGACAGGTACTTCTTCCACTTCACGTTTTAAGGTCAACAACCGGCTAATTCCATTACCTGCTACAGAAATATAAGGAACATCCGTTGTCATTCCAGAAGCTCCTGTAAGTTTCGTAAAAACAATCTGAATAGTATAAGGATAGAATGAACTATTTTCCGCTTTCAGAATATAGTTCTTTCCCATAGCCTCATAAGAGACCTTTACATCTTGCGCTTTTAAAGAAAACCCGGAAAATACATAAACAACGCAAAACAATAAACTAAACCTTACATTAAACATAGCTCAAAATATTAAGGTTAAATAAAAATCCCCTCATGCTGAATCACATGAGGGGTTCAGAATCTATAATGATGTCATTAATTTATTTTGCTACACGTTCCAGCCATTTTACCATAAACAGCATGACTCCCATTGAAATGAGGCATACAATCATGAAAATAGCCCAGCAATATCCGATAGGAATGGCGTTATACATAAGTGGGCCAATCCACAACAGAAGATTACCTACAGCTGTTGCACCAAGCCACAATCCCTGGCAAAGTCCCAAAAGATGCTTTGGAGCCACCTTCGAAACGAATGACAATCCAAGTGGAGAGATAAACAACTCAGCTACCGTAAGCAGGAAGTAAAGAACAATCAACACCCATGCACCGGCTTTTACCTGCTGGTCAATAGGAAGTTCTCGATATTCTGCAGCAGAAGGATAACCCATAATGAGTGAATATACAGACAAGAAGAGATAAGCCAAACCTGCGATGAACATACCGATGGCAATCTTACGCGGAGTAGAAATTTCCTTGCCTCTTCTTGAAAGAGAACCGAAAATCATCATGATGACCGGAGTCAATGTGATCACAAAGAAAGGATTCACTGCCTGCCATATTTCCGGAGCAATTGTAGATGTATCAACGAAGTCTCTCGCAAAGAGTGAAAGTGAAGTACCATTCTGATGGAATGAGAACCAGAAGAAAATAACCACGCCAAGCACTGCAAACAAGGCGTAAAGACGCTGTTTGATTTCCTTAGCCATGGCAGCCTTTTCTTCAGCTGTATAAGTAACAGCAGCAGCTGCTTCCTTCTTCCCCGGATTTGGGAACTGACTCTTGGTCACAAAGAAGATAATCAAAGAAATAAGCATTGCGGCAACAGATGCAACAAATGAATAATGGATACCTTCATTAAATACCTGCAAATACTGTGCGCAAGAAGCAGCCATATCGGAAGTTTCACCCACACACTGTGACATCAGCTGATTCAAGTTACCCATAGCCTCAGCCGACATACCGTCTGCACCTTTTGCTATATATTCATGGCACAGAGCAGGAAGACCAGCATTGTAGACCATATTGTGTGCACTCAGCCACCAGCTTCTCAACAAAGGAGCGATAAACGGAGCGATAAGTCCACCAATATTGATAAATACATAAAATATCTGGAATCCGGAATCTCTCTTGCTCTTAGCTTCAATCAGTTCCTTTTCCCCCTTCTTTGCAGCCTCTGCTTCAAGGTCATCGTACATCTGACCTACAATGGCCTGAAGATTTCCCTTGAACAGACCATTACCAAATGCGATAAAGAACAAGGCAATACAAGTAAGCGTAAGCAACCAGGATGTATTACCTGCATTGGCAGTAATAGGAATAGATAATGCAATATATCCAACAGCCATGACCACGAGACCGGCCATGATTGTACCTTTATAATTCTGCTTTCTGTCGGCTATCAGCCCCCCCACAAGACTTAACAGATAAATACCTGCATAAAAGAATGAATAGATAAGTGTACTTTTTTCCTCACTTATACCAAATTTAGAACAAAGAAACAATACCAGTACGGCATTCATGATGTAGTAGCCGAAACGCTCCCCCATGTTAGAAAGTGCAGCCGGTATCAGACCTTTAGGATGCTTGTTAAACATAAATAATGAAGATTTTAATAATTAATAGTGTTAATACTCGTATAAATTCTGTCTCTCGTTCGCAAATATACAATTATTCAAATAAATATGCAAACCTACCTCACTCAGCACCTTGCGGAAGTTTTCCCCTGTATGTACGGCTTATTACGCGTTCAAAGCTATGAATAATCTCCTGCCCCATGTTTACACGTGTGCTGTCCACTTTCCGAATTTCCACAGGCGTAACTGCATCTTTATACTTCGCCTTGCCGATACGGATTTTCATCTTGTCCAGGTTTCCGGTAATGTTCACTCCCGCCTTGAACGGCAATGGTGATTTCAGCACTGAGATGTGATAGTTAAAGTTCATGTCCAAACCCTGGGTTCCTCCCACAGCCGCCTTGTAACGGTCTATCTGAAGTAAGAACGGGTATACCGTCACATTGCCGTCCTGCACGGTCAGGTTGACCGAAATACTGTCGAACACGTTCCGTTTCTTGTTCTTAAACATCAGTGTCTTGGATATTTCGGCAAAGGTTTCTCCATCCATCAGTACCAGACTGTCGCCTTTAATGTGCATGGCCGCTTTCAGACTTGGAATCTTCACGTTCAGGTTGGAATCAAGCACAGCCTCGGCCGTAGCATCAAAATCGACCATTCCCTTGAAGGAACGGAGCATCGGCACAATCGTATCAAGTGAAGGAATGAAATCGACCAACTTACCGATATTTACCTTGCGCAAACGAAAATCAAAACCGGCATAGCCTCTTGTTTTTCTGCGGGCACGGTATACCAATGTGGTTTCCAGGTCTGCTTCCAATCCCCGCATGGTCAGCTTTTTCAGATAAACGGCCTGATTGCGAATGTCTACCGCTCCTTGCACATTTTCAAACACCATATTCCCGTAAGTCACCTTGTTCAGGTTGGTCTTCAACTCGAAATCAATATTCTTCGGAATGACAAACAACTGCATCGGTTCTGCCGACGATACCGTGTCGGTCTCTGCCTGAAGTGTATCCTGCGGGAAGTTCAGTGCATTAATCAACTGGTTGCAATCGAGGTTGCGGGAAGCGATTTCCAGGTTGGCCTTCAGCATTTTTCCTTTCTTCATTGCCGCATACAGGCCGTAAACCGATCCGCTTGCCGTCAAGTTGGAACGTCCGATACGCATGCTGGCATTTTTCAAGGTGATAACTCTATCGCCTACCGTTACGGCTGTTTTGCGCATTCTCACCGGCAAAGCCAATTCAGGGGTTCTTAAAGTCAGTCGGTTGAATCCGACAATTCCTTTGGGAAGCCATACTGAATCGCGTACCTTTTCAGCCGTCAAGTTAAAGCCTCCCTTGTCCATACCCATTTTCATATCGCCCATACGGCAAAAGAGTGTATCGGTCTCCAAGGCTACCTTTATATTCGGCATGGCCGGATTCAGTTTGCCCGGCTGCAGGTGCAAGGAAGCCTTTGCCTTTTTACTGAACACCTTCAACGAATCGCCCATCTCTCCTTTCAGACGACTCATCTGCAATTTACATTCCACGTCAATCAGACGGGTCGTATCTTGCGGATTCGTAGACCGGACAGTGGCATTCAATTCATCCAGATTGGCAGAAATAGCTGCAGTACGCAAGGAAGCCTTGCGAATGTTCATTTGTGCGGCAAGATTATCTTCTCCAATAAAACGGAGAGCGGCCTGGCTGGTAAATTCAAAATTCTTCTTGGTATCGCGCAAGAACATGTCCTGCATATCCAGCTTTCCTTTCAAACGAACACGCCCCCAGTCCTGCTTCTGAATAGTAGACAAGCGACAATGCAAGCGGAAGTCGGCTCCCACCCGACCACCTATCGACACTCCTTCCTGCAAGGGGAAAGTCTTGGCCAGTGCCGTAAGGTCTATTTCCGAACGGGTATGAAAAGTGATGTCAGGGTCACCCAACAAATCTTCCACTTTTCCGTCAGCTAATATATCGGTGTGAGCTCCCTTGAAACGGAATATTTTCAAATCGGCATACGAGGGCTTGTGGCGCATGAAATCAACGTAGCCGCTAAATTCTGCTGTCAGGTCGTCAATACCATAAGGTAAATCGGCATACTTCGCCGAAGCCTGATTAATGCTCATGTGAAGTGTAGCTTCCGGCATCTGCTGTTTGCCATAAAGCCCCTTCAAGGTTCCTTCTAACGTAACCTCTCCTTTGGCAGTAAGCTCCTGACGCTTCAGCACACTCTCCGGAATCATATTAAACACGGTTTCCAGCGACGGGGCATGCAACTTATAGGTCAAATCTACCGAAGCCGGTCCGCCAATCGTATCCCGCCCAAGGGTACCCGACAAGTCGAGGGCTATTCCATTTAATGTCAGTCCCGTATCCTTCAGCGTAAGTCGTCGGGAAACACGATCCAGTTGCATATCCGCATTCAGTCCTACAGCCAGGTGATTCACCAATAGCTGTCCGTCCTGCCAGAAGAGCAAATTCTCGTTGTCATACTCCAGTGCCAACATGGAATAATCTTTCTTCAAGGAAGCTTTCAGATTCATGTTCAGGTTCTGCACGCGGGCGTATACTCTTGTATCCCTGTCGTCGAACGTCACGTTCGTACGCTTCAAGGCCACACGGTTTATGTCTATTTCCTGAATCTGAGGCTTCTGCGATGTGGTATCCTCTTCTACTGTCTCTTCCGTACTCTTCACGATGTCCCAGTTGCTTTTTCCTTCCTTATTCTTGAAAGCATATACCGACGCATCTTCCAGTCCCAGATAGCGCAGGCTGATTTTATCATGCAGCAGATAATCCACCGGATTCACCACTACCACACATTTCTTGAAAGAAACCAGTGAATCGGTCTTCTGCCACAACGTGTCATTAATGGCTTTGGACACCAATACTCCATCCGTCACCTTCAGTCCGAATCGAGGAAAGGTGGAAAAGAAGGTCAGTTCCACGCTTTTCATCTGCAAACGGGCATTCAATGACTGATTGGCTACATTCAACACCACCGGCGTCAACTTTTCCGGTGTAAAAATAAAATTCACCACGATGGTTACGGCCAACAAGAATACAGTCAGTAACGCTCCTAACGAAATGGCCGTCAGCCGAATTGTTTTACGTAATTTCTTGTTCATCTTTTTTCTTTCATAAACAAACTCATCCATTGTTTGTGCTGCAAGCGGTATTCAGACAATAGGTACAGACAAACTCAGGATGTATCAGATAATGAATCAAAAAACGGGCCTTGTCCGCTTTCCGATATGATTCACCCGTAAACGTTCCGGAGGAAGATAGTTTAAAAGGGCACACTTTGAGGTGTTGCAGGAAATCCACTTCTGCCATATCAAGCACTTTGTACATGGTTTCCTTTGCCGACCAGTGCAAGAGCAACTGATACAGTTCTTCACGCGACTCCATCCGTGCTCTTTCCGGCATCTCGTCTTCCCTCACAAACCGAGACTCTACCTTCCGTACCCGCTCGCCATAAGCCTCAATATCAATGCCGGACTGAGCAGACTCATGCAAACCGACTGCCACATATCCTTTCGTATGAGAAATGGATACATGATACTCCCCTCCTGTCAGAAACGGTTTTCCGGAAGTTTCATGTCCAATCCGTACTTCTTTTCCCAACATCGTTTTCAGTAGCACACGGACTGCCAGGTATTCCATTTTCCGGGAAGGAGCTTTCAGACGTTCAAGTTCTTGCCGCACCACGTCGTCCGACAGACAGGCATAAAGTTCCTCCAGCGTTTCCGTCACCTGCCAGATTCCCCATCGGCCATTTTCCTCCGTCCAAGTCTTCAGCAGCGGCATACTTACTTCTCCTTCGACTCGTCTTCTTCCTGAGCCACAGGCAAGATGGTCACTTTCACCTTCTGGATACGACGCGAAGTCATCTCCAGAATTTCAAAACGGTAATTCTGGTAATTGATAATCTCATGCAATGCGGGGAACTCTCCCTTCAGTTCCAGCAAAAGGCCGGCCAGTGAATCCGCATCCCCAGAAACATCCTCAAATACCTCCTCACTATCCTTGATAATCTTATAAAAATCCGACAACAGAGTCTTTCCTTCGAATACATACACGTTTTCCGTCAGTTTCACGTACGTGCGCTCTTCCTCATCGTATTCGTCATTGATTTCTCCGACAATCTCCTCGATGATGTCCTCCATCGTCACGATGCCCGACGTACCTCCAAATTCATCCACCACTACGGCGATGTGAATCTTGTTCGTCTGAAAATCACGCAGCAAATCGCCAATCATCTTATTTTCCGGCACAAACAAGGCAGGGCGAATCAGGTTCTGCCATTTGAAGTCCTCACCCTTATCCAGATAAGGAAGCAGGTCCTTGATATACAATATTCCTTTGATATGGTCACGCGTTTCTTCATACACCGGAATGCGTGAATATCCGTTTTCATTGATACACTTCAATACCTCCGAAAAGGTAGAATGTATTTCCAAATCCACAATATCCAGACGGGAAGTCATTACTTCCTTCGCCGTTTCTTCTCCAAAACGGATGATTCCCTCCAGCATATTGTTTTCTTCCGGTGTTTCCTGAATATCCGTCAATTCCAGCGCCTGAGAAAGTTCATTGACCGACAGGTTCCGGACTTTCCGCTTCTGTGAAAATCGGTTGATGAAAAAAGAAGACCGGACCAGCAACGAGGATATGGGCCAGAATACGGTACGCAAAACCGTTACTACGGGAGCCGCCTTACGGGCAAAGGGTAAAGTGTGCTGTGCCGAATAAATTTTCGGCATAATTTCTCCGAACAGCAACAGCAGGAAGGTCAATACGACCGTTACAATCAAAAACTCCAGAATTTTTGCCTCTCCAAAATCAATCACACTGGCAAACACATAGTTCAACAGCATGATAATCGTCACATTGACAAAGTTATTCGAAATCAGAATAGTGGCCAGCAGACGCTCTGAATCATCAAGCAAGGCCTTGATTTTAGAGTCAGAAGGATGATTCTCCTCCTCTATATCGTTCAAGTCAGAAGGAGATAACGAAAAGAAAGCTATTTCAGAAGCAGAAACAAAGCCCGAAGTATATAATAACGCAAGGGCAAGCAGCAAAGCAAAAGCAGCCCCTAACGAAAGGGGCATTACGGTAATTCCGTCACAAAGCTCCGTCCAGCGGAGCAAACACGAGTCAGGGTCCATTCTATCTACCTGTAGTTAAACATCTATTTAAGACCGCCTGAGATTAAAACGGCAGATCATCCGAAGGATTGTTCTCAGGCTGAGCAGCAGCGGCAACCGGCGAAGCGGCCTGTGGTTGTGCAGGGGCAGTAGGCTGTGCAGCACGCGGAGTCAGCATTTCCATATTGTCACCAAAAATTTCCGTCACATAACGTTTCACTCCATTCTGGTCGTCGTATGAACGAGTACGGATTTTCCCTTCAATATACAGTTTATCGCCTTTGTGTACATATTTTTCGGCAGTTTCAGCCAGTCCGCGCCACAACACGATGTTATGCCATTCCGTACGTTCAGGCACCTGTGTGCCATTGGCCAGCGTATAAGCACGGTCTGTGGTAGCCAGCGGGAAAGTAGCCACAGCTACTCCACTGTCCAAATATCTTACTTCAGGGTCTTTCCCTACATTTCCAATCAATTGTACTTTATTCAATGACATGATTTTATTTTTTATAATTTGGTTTCAAAAGTAACGAAAAAAAACGAGATATCAAGCGCGACACGGGGAATTTATGCAAATCGTCAATCAGAACGCGCTGAAATCCAGAAAGAACGGCATCTTCCTCTTCCAGTTCTACTTCGTAACATCGGGCATGGATTACCCGGTGTGACAACACGTGTTTCACCTCAGGCGATACCACGCGGAACATACGTATGGAGCGGTTACCTACCAGTTCCCGGAATGCAGGAAGAGAGAAAATCTCTTCTTCTCCTACTTCCTGTTCCGTTTCAATCAGCGGAAACTCATACAGATTCTGCCAGATGTCTCCGGCTTCACGCCTTTTTATAAATGTATGCACGCCTGCACGCACGTAAATATAAGAAAAATAACGATCTAACACCTTCGTTTTACGTGATTTCCAGGGAAGTTTGTCCACTAAATTCTTTTGCAGGGCCACACAACTGTCTGAAAGCGGACAAAACAGACAGGAAGGCGATGACGGCACACATTGCAAGGCCCCGAAATCCATGATGGCCTGATTATACAATGCCGGACGCGACTTGTCCATCATTTCATCGGCCAGCGAAGCATACAGTTTTTTTCCAGCTCCGGTATCAATGGGTTCTTCCACGCCCAGCCATCGGGACAATACGCGATACACATTCCCGTCGACCACCGCATACGACATGTCGTAAGCAAAGGAACAAATGGCTGCGGCCGTATAGTCTCCCACCCCTTTCAATGCCCTTACATCTTCATAACGCACGGGGAAAGCTCCTTTTTCGGCAATCGTACGCGCAGCTGCGTGCAAGTTACGGGCACGCGAATAATAGCCCAGCCCCTGCCAGCACTTCATCACTTCGTCTTCCGAAGCCTTTGCCAGTGTTTCTACATCCGGAAAATGCTCCATGAAACGGCAGTAATAATCATACCCCTGCACCACACGGGTCTGCTGAAGAATGATTTCCGAAATCCATATCTTATAAGGGTCTTTGGTGTCACGCCAAGGCAGGTCACGCTTGTTCTCCTTGTACCAGTCAATTATTGTAGTCGCAAACAAATTCATCCAATCTATAATTTGGCTGCAAAAATAATACATTTGCCCGACATATACAGAAAAACCACGTCATACAGCTGTATAAAAGACTCGTAACTCTCAAAAAAGCACGAGTTTTCTAAAAAAATATTCCCGAGAAATTTTCGAAAGATACAGAAAAGCTATATATTTGCAGTCCAAAAATTTAAGATAACGTATAACAATAATTATTAGCGCAATGACTAAAGCAGATATTGTAAACGAAATTGCCAAGAACACAGGTATTGACAAGGCAACAGTATTAGCAACCCTTGAGGCGTTCATGGGATCAGTAAAAGAATCTTTGTCGAAAGATGAGAATGTCTACCTCCGTGGTTTCGGTAGTTTCATTGTAAAGAAAAGAGCGCAGAAAACTGCTCGTAATATTTCTAAGAATACTACCATTATTATTCCGGAACACAATATTCCGGCATTTAAACCAGCAAAAACATTTACTCTATCAGTAAAAAAATAATTAACATTTAGTATTAACCCATAAAATTTTGAAGCTATGCCAAGCGGAAAGAAAAGAAAAAGACATAAAATGTCTACACACAAACGTAAAAAAAGACTAAGAAAGAACAGACATAAAAGCAAAAAATAATTGTTAGTCTGTCCGACTTCAATAAAGAACAAACTTGCAAAGCTCAACAAAAGCCTTTCAGGTTTGTTCTTTGTGTAATTAGCAACCTAGTAAAAACAAAAAACCAAGTAACAAAGTGACAAGCGAATTAGTAGTAGACGTACAGCCCAAGGAAATCTCTATTGCCCTCATGGAGGACAAGAACCTGGTAGAGTTCCAGAAAGAGGAACGAAACCTCTCCTTTTCCGTAGGCAACATGTACGTAGGTAAAGTCCGGAAACTCATGCCCGGCCTCAACGCCTGCTTTGTAGACGTAGGCTTTGAGAAAGACGCTTTTCTTCACTACCTGGACTTGGGACCACAATTTCATTCTTACCAGAAGTACCTCAAGCAAGTAATCAGCGACCGGAAAAAGCTCTATCCCATGTCGAAAGCTTCCATGCTGCCCGACATTGAAAAGGATGGAACCATTTCCAGCGTGCTCCAGCAGGGACAGGAAGTCATCGTACAGATTGTCAAGGAACCGATTTCCACCAAGGGGCCGCGACTGACCTGCGAATTGTCGTTCGCCGGACGCTATCTGGTACTGATACCTTTCAACGACAAAGTATCCGTTTCACAAAAAATAAAATCCAGCGAGGAAAGAGCACGCCTCAAACAACTGCTGCAGAGCATCAAGCCTAAGAACTTCGGAGTCATTGTACGTACCGTGGCCGAAGGAAAGCGCGTGGCAGAACTGGATGCGGAACTGAAAGTCCTGCTGAAACATTGGGAAGAAACCATCACGAAAGTACAGAAGGCCACCAAACTGCCCTCACTGGTTTATGAGGAAACAAGCCGTACCGTAGCCATGCTGCGCGACTTGTTCAACCCGTCGTATGAAAACATCTATGTGAACGACGAAACCGTTTTCAACGAAGTAAAAGATTATGTAGCACTCATTGCTCCCGAGCGTACGGGTATCGTGAAGCGCTACACCGGCCAGCTCCCTATTTTCGATAACTTCAGCATCACCAAGCAAATCAAATCCTCTTTCGGGAAAACCGTTTCCTACAAGAGCGGAGCTTACCTGATTATCGAACATACGGAAGCACTCCATGTGGTGGACGTAAACAGCGGAAACCGTTCCAAATCAACTAACGGACAAGAAGCGAATGCACTCGACGTAAATTTGGGCGCAGCCGATGAGTTGGCACGCCAGCTTCGTCTAAGGGATATGGGAGGTATCATTGTGGTAGACTTCATCGATATGAACCTGGCTGAAAACCGGCAGAAACTTTACGAACGCATGTGCCAGAACATGCAGAAAGACCGGGCCAAGCACAACATCCTTCCTCTGAGCAAATTCGGACTTATGCAAATCACGCGCCAGCGTGTGCGTCCGGCCATGGATGTCACTACTGATGAGGACTGCCCAGTATGTTTCGGAAAAGGAAAAATCAAACCTTCCATCCTGTTTACCGATACATTGGAAAGTAAGATTGACTATATGGTCAACAAGCTGAAAGTGAAGAAATTCACACTACACATTCATCCTTATGTCGCTGCCTACGTAAATCAGGGACTCATGTCCATGAAGCGCAAATGGCAGATGAAATATGGATTTGGCATCAAAATCGTTCCGAACCAGAACCTGGCGTTCCTGCAATATAAATTCTTTGACGTGAACAACCAGGAAATGGACATGAAGGAAGAATTCGAAATTAAATAATCTGAAGGCCGTCTCCTACCGCAAAACAAGGGAGACGGCCTTTTTTGTCTCCAAAGGCAAAGCCCCTTCCCCCTCTCTTTCCTGATTGAAAAACGTACAGGAAATAAACAAGCTACCGTGCCACACGATTTATGTTTCTCTCCGCAGAAACCTACGTTTTCCACAAGAGAAACATAAGGTTCCGCACCGGGAAACATAGGTTTCGCGGCAAGGAAACATAATTACAGCAAAGGCTTTCGGAACACTCCACACTGATGTTTTCTCTTATTTCACCCCAGCACGTTACGCAACGGAATTCTGTTTTTATCCTTTATGCCTTTGTCGATTTCCTCCTTTTTTTACTACCTTTGCAGAAAGGTATCATTTTAATATAAAATCATGAAAATACGTAGCATTTTATTCGTTATTGGGGTTACATTCTCTCAGTTTTCACTGGCACAACAGACTTTGCCGCGCGATCCGGACTGCTGTACCAGTATCATGGTGGGGAAACTGGCCTCAACTGACGGCTCTGTCATGACAAGCCACACCTGCGACAGCTGGTACCGTACATGGGTAAACGTAGTACCGGCAGCAGATTTTGCCAACGACACAGTGATGAACATTTACGACGGACGCATGCACACGGAATCGGTCAACGACCAGACGAAACTGACCGTGAAAGGACAGATTCCGCAAGCCAAACATACCTACGCTTTTCTGGATACGGCTTATCCATGCCTGAACGAGAAGCAGCTGGCCATGGGAGAAACAACCATCAGCGGACGGGATACCCTGCGGAACCCTAAAGGGATGTTCATGATTGAAGAACTGGCCCGCGTGGCATTGCAACGCTGCACCACGGCCCGCGATGCCATTCAGCTCATGGGCAAGCTGGTGAAGGAATACGGCTACGGCGATTCAGGCGAATGTCTGACCATTGCCGACCCGAAGGAAGTATGGCACTTTGAAATCTTCGGCGAAGGCCCCGACCAGATTGGCGGTGTATGGGCTGCCGTACGTATCCCCGACGATGAAGTGGGCGTATCGGCCAATATCTCACGCATCAGCACACTCAACCTGAAGGATACACGTAACTATATGGCATCTGAAAACGTGTTCAGCGTGGCCAAGAAACTCAAGCTGTGGGATGGCAAGGAACCGTTCAAGTTCTGGAAAGCCTACGGAGGTCCGAACTATTTCGGCAAGATGCAGGCATTCAGCATCCGCGAGTTCTTCATTCTGAGCACACTGGCTCCGTCGCTCAAGCTTAGCATGGACGATGAGGAACTGCCGCTGAGTGTAAAACCGGAAAAGAAAATCAGTAATGCCGACGTGATGGCTTACCTGCGCCAGACGTATGAAGGTACGGAATGGAGCGTAACGAAAAACCTGAAAGTGGCTGTCAAGGACAGAAAAACCGGAAAGACCGATACCATTACCAGCCCGCGTGCCAACCCGTGGATGCGTACCGACGAGGTACAGCTGTTCAATGCACTGCAAAAGGGTGCCGTGACAGCCAACCGCAACGTGGCCGTGCCGCAATGTGCGTACTCTACCGTTATCCAGTTGCGCGACTGGCTTCCGGATGCCGTAGGAGGTGTCTGCTGGTTTGGCATGGACAACCCCGGACAGAGTCCGCGCGTGCCCATCTTCTGTGGTACGACCGACCTGCCGGAAATGTTCAAGATTTGCGGCAACCACCGCTACCGCCTGGATGCTGCCTTGTGGCACTATCGCCAGGCCAACAAACTGGCTACCGTGAGATGGGGAAATGCCCGGAAGATTTTGGAAAAGAACCTGCTCCATTTTGAAAGAAAAGGACTGGAAGAACTGCCGATGGTGGAACAACGCTATGCCGAGCTGGTCAAGAGTCAGGGAGAAGAAGCTGCCAAGGCTTATCTGACCGACTATACCAAAGACTTTATCGGAGCTACCCTTCTGCGCTGGGACGAAATGACTGCCAAATACTGGAATGACTACCGTTTCGGATTCTGATTCCTTATTAATACACACGTAAAAAAACACATAGAAAAATATGAAAACAGTTACATTTATCTCTGCATTACTTCTTGCTTCGGCCACCGTTCAAGCACAGCCCAAGGCCGAAGGCTACCAGTTTACTACCGTAGTCAACCAGAAAGTGACTCCGGTCAAGAATCAGGCTGCCACCGGTACTTGCTGGTGCTTTGCCACTACCTCTTTCATCGAAGCCGAACTCCTGCGTCAGGGAAAAGGTGAATTTGATCTCTCGGAAATGTACATTGTCCGTCAGAAATACATGAACCAGTTGAACGACAACTACCTGCGCCACGGAAAAGGCAACATCGGTCAGGGAAGTATCTCACCCAGCTGGTTTACGGCTTTCACTCAGGTAGGTATCGTACCGGAAGAAGTGTACAGCGGTATCAATTACAACTCTCCTACCCACAACCACAAGGAACTGGCCTCTTATATGGAAGTCATTGCCGAAAAGGCCGTACAGATGCGCCAGCGCAGTCCGGAATACGACAAGCTAATCAAGAACCTGTTCGACATCTACATGGGCGAACTGCCTGAAAAGTTTACCTACAAAGACAAGGAATACACTCCGCAGTCCTTCGCAAAGAGCCTGGACATCCATCCCGAAGACTATGTCATGCTGACCAGCTTTACCCACAAGCCTTACTACCAGGCCTTTGAAGTAGAAATTCCCGACAACTGGGAACATGCCAAAATGTACAACCTTCCGCTGGATGAGATGATGGAAGCCACAGACTATGCGCTGAAAAACGGCTACACCGTATGCTGGGACGGAGACGTCAGCGAAAAAGGTTTCTCTTTCAAGCACGGAGTAGCCATCAATCCGGAAACCGGAAAGACAGAAGACCTGAAGGATACTGACTTTGCCCGTTGGCAAGGTATGGATGCACAGGAAAGACTCAACGAAGCCTTCAAGTTTGAATATCCTTGTCCGGAAGTCAAAGTAACTCCCGAAATCCGCCAGAAAGGATACGAATCTTTCGTAACAACCGATGACCACCTGATGCACCTCACCGGCATCGCCAGGGACCAGAACGGCACGAAATACTACATCACCAAGAACTCCTGGGGAACCGACCGCAATGATTTTGGCGGTTACCTGAACATGTCGGAAAGCTACGTACGTGCCAAGACTATCTACGTACTTGTACACAAAGATGCCCTGAGCAAGGACATGAAGAAAAAGCTCGGGCTCACTGACTAAAAAACCTGCCTGAAAAACAACCAGGTTACCAAAATGGATGCTTATCTTTGCTGCTGTCAACAGATAAGCATCCATTTTTTATGAAAACTGAAGACTATACTCCCATTTTAGAGTCGGCTGGCATCCGCCCCACCTCTACCCGACTGCTCATTTATGAAGCCATTGCCCGTAACAGTGACACGTTCAGCCTGAGCACGTTGGAAAGACAACTCGACAGCATCGACAAGTCGGTCATCTTCCGCACCCTCGTGCTCTTTCACGAGCACCACCTGATACACAGTGTAGACGACGGCAGCGGCTCACACAAATACTGCATCTGCCACAACCACGGACACTGCCACGAAGAAGAGGCCCATTGCCACTTCTATTGCGAAATCTGCCAGAACACCTACTGCCTGAACGAAGATCTGATACCACACATCGACCTGCCCAAGGGCTTCACCGCCCGAAAAGTGAACTACATCGTGAAGGGTATCTGCGCCAAGTGCGCCGCCAAGCACTCCGTTTAAAGCCGTTTTGTTGATTTACATCAATAAAACACCGGAAAATCAAAATTTCATGTTATAAAACATATATTCTATTCAAAAAAGCTCTATCTTTGCAGCGTGATCAAGAACGAAAGTTCAACGGTTACTAGGAAAAAAGATTGTTATAGGATTTAAAAAGATTGTTTTTACCTCGTCGGGATGACGACGTATTTTTAGATTAGGTTTTAGATTTAAGGTATTAAAGTTTTTTATTCACTAAAAAGAAAGGGTAACAACATGAAAACGATGAAGAATTTCATTCAGAAGGTCTTCAAGGGAGACCCGATGATTTGGGGTTACGTAATGCTCAGCTAATGAGTGTGTAACCCCTTTGTGGACCGGGGATGTTCGGTCTTTTTGACAGAAAGTTGTAAAGTTTACTGTATACAATACCTTTCACAGGTATCATAAAAAAAACGAGTGTATCTGCTTCGATGCACTCGTTTTTTTGTATTGAAGCCAAAGTCCTGTAAAATAGTTCTTCACATAAGATGATATTGAAAGAAAGTTCCTGAATCTGTCACAAATTATTGCCAGTTCCGAATCTTTTCAATAACTTTCCTGCAAATTTCCAAAAACGATACAGAAATGTCATTAATCAGAGTTATTCTCTCCATTATTTTTCCGCCTCTTGCCGTAATTGACAAAGGCTGCGGCTCAGTACTGATTGTCTTCATCCTTACCCTGTGCGGATGGATTCCGGGCGTAATCGGTGCCCTGATTATCCTCAACAAGAACTAAATCTAACTCTATTCCTAAATAAAGAAACATTATGAAAGAATTACATGTACATGAAATTACGGGACATTCGCTTGTCCCCGCAAAAGACATTCCGGCATTGCTCGATGAAAACCATATTGAATTTCAGGCCATCGACTGTGTAAACTGGAACGCCTATCCTTACCGCCCTGAGGTGGAATTCCGCATGGCTCACACAGGAGAGGCCATTTTATTGAACTACCGCGTCAAGGAAGAAAGCATACGTGCCGTAGCAGCGGAAGACAACGGCAGAGTATGGGAAGACTCCTGCTGTGAGTTCTTCTTTCAGCTTCCCGAAGACCAGGAAGAAAATATCTACTATAACTTTGAATGCAACTGTGGAGGTACCTTGCTTATCGGTGGCGGAAGACCGGGCGACAGACCTCATGCACCATTGGAAATCACCCGAAAAGTAGACCGCTGGACCTCGCTCGACAAAGCTCCTTTTGAAGAACGTATGGGCGAATGCAGCTGGCAACTGGCCCTTTGCATCCCAAAGGAAGCATTTTTCCGTCATCAGCTCAAAGGTTTCAAAGGAATGACTGCGCGTGCCAATTTCTACAAATGCGGCGACAAGCAGCATACCCCGCATTTCCTGTCATGGAACAAGATAGACTTGCCGGAACCTTGTTTCCATTGTCCGGAATTCTTCGGCAAGATTCTGTTTGAATAAGAAACTGACCCAATAAAAACAAGAACGAATGTCCTTGACTGTTTTCCTCTCAGGGTATGAATACAAAAATGAATATAAGTATGAGAGAGAGAAAAGAGGAAAAACAGTCAAGCAACATTCGCCTGCAAACACAATAGAAACTAAAAAAAGAGAACTAAATATGCTGTCCTCCACCCAGCGCCTGATACAAGTTGATAAGGCTTTGTATCTCCTTGAAACAGTTAGCGGTTTGAGAGAGCTGGGCATTTAACAACGTCTGCCGGGCAGTCAGCACTTCCAGATAGGTAGTATTGCCATGCTGCATCAGCAGTGACGTACTGGTGAAGGCCTTTTCCAGGGCAGCCACCTGATTTTCGTAATTATCTTTTTTCCTTTTGCTTATCTGATAAGACACCAGCGCTTCGTTCACTTCCGTACCGGCATCCAGCAACTTTTGCTCAAAAGCCAGAAGAGCCTCTTCCTGCTGTGCCTTGGCAATGCGCCGGCGGGCAATCAATGTCCCTCTGTTAAACAGCGGCTGCGTCAGAGAAGCCAAGGCTGAGGTAACAAACTTGCCCGGATTGGTAATCGGTCCGCCCACCGAATTTGTCCATCCGGCACTTCCACTTAAGGTTATGGACGGATAAAAGGCTGAATTGGCCTGATTAGTCACATAAAACGCTTGTTCCAGGTCACGTTCGGCCATACGCACGTCCGGACGGTTGGAAAGCATCTGAAGTGGAACTCCCACAGACAGACGTGAAGTGAACTGTTTCCGTTTGCTCCGGCACCGGATGAGAACATCAGCGGAAGCATACCGAAAATCATACACAAGACGGTCATGATAATAGGACGGAAACGGGCCTGAGCTGCCGAATAAGTAGAAGAGATCATGGAAAATTTTGAACGAGTATTAAATTCAACCAGCGGAACCATCTGGCTGATGTGGGATGGCAGTCACACCACGGCATGGAACGGAGGAACAAACATTCAGCGTCGCCAAAGAAGAAGAAACGACATCACGGTAGGAACCGTAGCACTGTCTGACCTGATTTACATTCAGATGTACAACAATGCAGAGCAGCAATACGAACCACTCGTATGGTATGGTCCCGGAGCACAATGGAATGACGATGGCATCAAACACAATCACTACAATGCCATGTTATGGGCCACCTACTCGCCCAGCAACGGACAGGGATGGTTCTATAACGGCACAATGGCAGGACTTTATCCAACCAAGAACGGCGCAGGCCCGAACGACACCCGACTTCTCCGCTTTAAGAAGTCGGATGTAGAATACATCTATGAATAACAACCCTCAGAACGTCTTTGCGTTTCAAAGTAAACGCAAGGACGTTTTACTTAAAACGCAAGTGCGCTTGAACTAAAACGCAAAAGAGTTTCGGTCCAAACGCACTTGCGTTTTTTTTATGCTTTCTGAGAATCAGTTTATTTCCTCAATAAATCACTGAAAAACAAACCAATATCCTCCTATCATAAGAAGTAGCATCAGCAGTTCGGCCCCACGGTTGACACGGATGGCCACACGCATATCCCGACTATCCAACGGACGAGGATTATCTCCGATGAAGGGCTTGTAAACGGTCTCGCCGAAATAGTCGTGCGGACCGCCAAAACGGCAGTTCAGAATGCCGGCCAGCGCGGCTTCCGGATAACCTGAATTGGGACTGGCATGCATCTGCCCGTAATGCGCCACGAACTTCAGCAACGACCAGCGACCGGAAACCAGTATCATCAGCAGGGAAGTAAGTCGGGCGGGAAGGTAATTGGCCACGTCGTCCATGCGGGCCGCCCAGCAGCCAAAATCTTTATAACGGGCATTGCGGTAGCCAATCATAGAGTCGAGGGTATTAACCATCTTATACGCCAGCATCCCCGGCACACCCAACAGAAAATACCAGAAAAGCGGAGCGATGACACCGTCGCTCAGGTTCTCGGCCAAAGTCTCAAGGGCAGCCGTACGCACCTCCTGGTCAGTCAAGGAAGAAGTATCTCTTCCCACGATGCGGGCCACCTGTTTTCTCCCGGCTTCCAGCGAAGCATCCACCGCTTCAAACACCATCCGGACCTCATCTATCAGGGTTTTCCCGGCCAGACAATAGAATACGGCCACTACCGAAAGTGCTATCTTTACCCAGGGATGCAGCAGAGCTGCCGCTTCCAGCAGCCCCTTGCTCACTAGAAAGGTTAGCACAACCAGCCCTATTGCGGTCCACGCTCCGTTCCGTCTGCGGTGAGCTCCCTGATTTCCTCTGCGCTCACACCGCGAAATCAGTTTTCCGAATCCTACCACCGGATGGGGCAACCACAGCGGGTCACCTAAAATCTTGTCAAGCAAAAAACCTCCTGCCAGGGGAATCAATCCCATTACGAGTTCTGTATCCATTCGTGTATGCCTTCAATTAATAGATTGTTTTCTTCTTCCGTCTGTATAGCGATACGGAAATAGCGCGCATCCAGCCCTTCGAAATTGGATGCATCGCGAATCAGCAGTCCGTGTCGGGTAGCCAAGAATTCCTTCAGTTGCGCCGCAGTACCCTGCTGAAGGCGTGCTAAAAAATAATGCGTATCCGTAGGCAGTACCTCTACCCCACCCAAAGCTTCCAGCGCATCGGTCACCCGTCTCCGTTCCGTCAGCAAAGCCTGTATGTCCATGCGATATTCCCCCGGATGCTGCAACAGGTAATGTCCGGCTTCTACGGCCAAGGCATTGACCGACCAGGGCATACGGCAGGCACGTATCCGGGAAAGAAGTTCCCTGCTGCCCGTCACCGCTCCCAGACGCAACCCCGGCACGGCATAGCATTTGGTCATGGAATGCAGGAGCAATACGTTAGGCAGTTTCACCGTCTCGGCTACGGACAGCACCTCTTTCTCCGTAAACAGCGCATACGACTGGTCAATGACAAACAGCTTTCGGGGATATGTGGCTATCAGTCGGCGAAGCGTGGCGGCATCCCATGTCTGCCCCGTGGGGTTATTCGGATTACACAGCCAGAAAATCCCCTCATTGCCCGTCAGTTTCTCCAGACTGGAAATACCTTCCACCCGATGTCCGTGCAAGCGGCAGGCATCGGCATATTCACTAAAGGTCGGTATCCATACAGCAGAATGACTTCCGCAAAAAGCTTGGGCAATGAGGTAGATGGCTTCCGTGGCTCCATTCGTCACACAGACTTCCTCCGGACTGACACCATGCAACCGGGCCAGCTCAGCAGCCAGTGCATAGGGCTCCGGTTCCGGATAGGAACGGATGCACGGCAGGCATCCGGCCAGGTAGCGGTTCAACCCATCATGGTTCACCCGGTGGTACACATTCGAACTGAAATTGGCATGAATGGCCGTATAGCGATAGGCGTCGTCTCCGTGTCCGTTAATCATTTTGAGTCAGTATTTGGTAAAGCAGTGGCATGTTCAGGTGCTTCCGCACATGGTCGGCCAGCTTGTTGTATTGTTCCTCCTTGAAAGCGGCATAATCCAACTGAGGCTGGTCCAGCTTTTCGGCATACGGAGCCAGCAGCCACTCTATCACTTCCGGATTATCCAGTATGCCGTGAATGTAGGAACCGGCACATTTCCGGTCTGCCACACAGCCATCCGTTTCTCCGTTCTCCAGACGCACCAGCGGAGTCAAAGTCTCTCCTTCCACCGCCGAAGTGCGCCCCATGTGGATTTCGTATCCCGTGCAGGTCGGTTCTTCGGAAGACAGAAAAGCAAAACGTACCTGACGTGTCACCTTCTCTCCTTCGATGGCCGTTTCTGTAGGCAGAAGTCCCAGTCCGGGCATCTGGCTGATGCTTCCTTCCACTCCGTCGGGGTCGGCAATACGCTGCCCCATCATCTGGTATCCGCCACAAATTCCCATCACGGTAGCCCCGTTGCGGCGTGCCTGAAGAATGGCTTGTGCCACTCCGTTACGACGCAGTTCGTACAAATCGTCGATGGTACTCTTGCTGCCGGGTAGCAGGATGATGTCGGCCTTCATCAGGTCGTCCACGTTGTTCGTATAGTACAGGTTTACCCGTTCGTCATGCTCCAGCATATTGAAATCAGTGAAATTCGAGAGATGACGGAGCAATACCACCGCCACATTGACCTTTCCCTGCACCGCCTTCCGCTGTTTCAAGGAAAGTTCCACCGAATCTTCTTCCTCAATGTAGATGTCGTGGTAATACGGTATCACGCCCAGCACCGGAATGCCACAGATTTCTTCCATCATCTTCACCCCCGATTCAAACAAGCGAAGGTCGCCACGAAACTTATTGACAATAATTCCCTTGATGCGTTTGCGGTCTTCCGGTGTCTGCAAAGCCACCGAACCGTAGGCACTAGCAAACACACCTCCCCGGTCGATATCGGCTACCAGAATCACATCCGCATGGGCATGACGCGCCATGGGCAGATTCACCAGGTCTGTATCCTTCAGGTTGATTTCCGAGATACTGCCCGCTCCTTCCATCACCACCGGATTGTAACGGGCTGACAGACGGTCGAATGCCTGATTCACTTCCCGACGCAACTCCTCACGTCCTTCTGTCCGGAAGTACTCATACGCACTCCGGTTGCCTATGGGCTTACCGCTCAGCACCACCTGTGCCGTCTGGTCGGAAGTCGGCTTCAACAGCAACGGATTCATATCCGTATGGCAGGGTACTCCTGCGGCCTCAGCCTGCACCGCCTGTGCCCGTCCGATTTCCAGTCCTTCGGGAGTGGCATACGAGTTGAGTGCCATGTTCTGTGCCTTGAAAGGTGCCGGATGGTACCCGTCCTGCAAGAAAATACGGCATAACGCCGCAGCCAGTACACTCTTACCCACGTCACTGCCTGTTCCGGCCAGCATGAGCGGATGCAAACGTGGAAGCGGCAGATCAATTTCCACCATCCCCCCGTAAGGAGGCAAGGCTTTCATGGCATCTTCCAGTTTCACCTTGCCGGCATAGACTTGTGCGGCTACCAGCACACCGCCATGGGCAAATACCAGTGCCGGACCTGAAGTACGGTCCAGGTGGTCAAAGAAGTCGGACACACGGGCCAGCACGTCCATGAACGACTCGCCTCCGGTAGTCCGAACCCGCAGGTAATCGTCATACCATTCCTGGATGCGCGGGTCGGTTATTTCCTCAAAACGCTGCATCTCCCACTCACCCATGTTCATTTCTTTCAGCCGCTCGTCACGTTCCGCTTCGGGAAAGCCGCAATAGGCTGCCAAGTGTGTACAGCGGGACAAAGGACTGGTATAGATACGTGAAAAACGCATTCCCGTATCCTGAAGGGCCTTTTTACATGCCTCTGCCTCTTCCTGGAATGAAGCACGCAGGGGTACGTCGGTCTGCCCGTAGCACGTCCCGGGTGCCACATCCACCGAAGTATGTCGAACTAAATATACTTTCATTTTCTTTTATCTAACCATATTAAAAATTATATGCCATTACTACTGCTCCCATCCAGCACGCCAGTTCACACAAAAGGAAAAGTGCACCACAACAGTCGCCGGTGTATCCTCCTAAACGTCGCTTGAGCAGCCAGCCCAATCCAATGAAAAGTACACATGGAAAGCACAGCATTCCCCAGTAAGAAAGAGGTAAAAGCAGCAAGGGCAACAATCCGCCTGCAATATTGGCTATCCACTCCGAAAGGCTCATGCGGGTATAGACCACCTTAGCCTTGCTTTCTTCTTCTTTTCGGGCGTACGGAAGGAACAAGAGCATGAAACTGCATACAAACTTGCAGAAAGGGTCGGCCACGCACAGCACCCAGGGAATAACAGGCGCAGGCAAGGATACCAAAAGCGAGAACGAGAGCAGGTAATACAATATCAATCCCAGCACACCGTAACTCCCGATATGGGAATCTTTCATGATGCGGAGAATGCCTTCCCGGTCGCGTCCGCCCCCAAATCCGTCGAAGAAATCGGCCAGACCGTCTTCATGCAAAGCCCCCGTCAGGAAAAGACGGGTACACAAGGCCAGCAGTACCGCTACCGGCAGAGGAAACCAGGTGGAGAAAACCCAGAAAGACAGGGCCATCACTCCTCCCGTGAGCCATCCGCAAAGGCTCCAGTAGCTCACCACGTGCCGGAAACATTCGGACGGCACGGTACAAATCCGCCAGAAAGGCAGACGGGTGAAAAACATCAGGGCAGCCAGTAAATTGTTCATGAGATCAGAAGTATTTGGTAATGGAAGCATGGGCAAAGGTATCCATCTCATTCAGCATCCGCACGGCTGAGTCAAGGATAGGAAAAGCACAGACGGAGCCGCTTCCCTCACCCAGGCGCAATGACAGATTCAACAACGGACGGGCGTGCAGGTAATCCAGCAACAGCTTGTGGCCGCTTTCATCTCCCTGATGTCCGAACACAGCATACGAAAGTACGTCGGGACACAAACGCGAAGCAGCCAGTATACAGTTGGTCATGATAAAGCCATCCACCAGAATGACCATGCGCAGCTCTGCCGCACGCAGCATGCCACCTACTGCCATCATCATCTCAAGTCCTCCGAAACGACACAGGATTTCTTCCACTGTATGCTCGCCCGAGAAATGTTGAAGGGCCTGCTGAAGTACCCGGAACTTATGGGTCATGGCTTCTCCATACAGACCGCTGCCGGCTCCCACGCATTGTTCCAGTGGAATACCCGTCAGGCAACTCATCCACAAGGAAGAAGCGGAAGTATTTCCAACTCCCATCTCACCGAAACTTACCACGTTACAACCTGCTGCCTGAATACGGTCTACGCATTGTGCTCCACGCTCCAGGCACAGATTCATTTCTTCGGGTGTCATGGCATCTTCGTGAAGGAAATTACGTGTGCCGCGACGGACTTTCATATCAATGATGCCTTTTTCGTAGGGAAGGTCATAATCCACTCCCGCATCAATGATTTCCAGGCGGAATCCATGTTGGCGGCACAAAAAGTTGATACCGGCCCCTCCATGCAGGAAGTTACTGATTTGCTGCCAAGTAATCTCCTTCGGCGAAGCACTGACCTTCTCTTCCACAATGCCGTGGTCGGCTGCAAAAAGCAAGTTATACGGATTGTTCAACGAAGGCGACAAGGTCTGCTGAATCATACAAACCTGCAGGACCAATTCCTCCAGACGCCCCAGAGAACCTTTCGGCTTCGTCAGGTTATCAATCTTTTCACGGGCTGCCTGCTCCAGTTCCGGACAGGCAATAGGTGCTATAGTAAACTTACGCATGATTTATCCTTTCACTATAACCGGAATACCGCACACCATCAGCACTACCTGATCGGCTTTCGAAGCAATATACTGGTTCATCCATCCTTGCAAATCGGTGAAACGGCGCTGTACTTCATTGGGGGAAACGCCTCCCATGCCAATCTCGTTCGTGACGAAAATAAAGGTCGCATCTTGGGCGGTGAAACGGTCGAATTCCCGCTTCAAGGCTTCTAAGGCAAGTGACACTTCCGGCTGTTCCACAAAGTAGTTCGTGCACCAGAGCGTCACACAATCAATGACAGCCACCCGTCCTGTAATATCATGACGGCTCAGTTCCTTTTCTTCTTCAATGTTCGTCCACTCCGGCCCCCGGTTTTGCTGGTGACGCTCCACCCTACGACGAAATTCCTCGTCCCATATCTTTGCCGTGGCCATATACACCGGCGATGCAGACAACTCATGAGCCAGACGCTCTGCATAACTGCTTTTTCCGGAGCGCTCGCCGCCCGTAATCAGTATTATCTTCTTCATAATCTTCTGCTGTGGTTTTCAGCTTCCATTACTATAAATAAAAAACTGTCTCAAGGCAAATATGCACTCCGTAGCCGGAACGATGCATCCGTTTACCTTGAGACAGTTTCCTGTTCCAAATTGTACATCAAGCTGTACGACTCTTCTGCTTTATTCGGCTGCTTTTTCTGTTTCTACGAAATCAGCTTCTCCGTTTGACACCAGCAGGTTGTACCACTGAATCAATTTCTTAATGTCACTGGTATGTACGCGGTCACGGTCGTAGTTAGGCAATACTTCAGCCATAAATGCGTGCAGTTCTTCCGCAGAAGCTTTCTTGTAATCCAAAGAAGTCACGTTGCCGTTTTCTTTCTTCTTTACAGATTCCAGCACTTCGCCCAAAGCTACTTCTTCTGCATCAGTATACATGGCAATATCGCCCAATGAGATTACCTTGTCACTGGCATAGACCGGTACTCTTTTCTTTTCTGCACTGACTGTTTCCACAATCAGCATATTCTTTGCCTGAGAAATCAGTTTGTACAAACCTGGTTTTCCAGAAATCGCTAAAATAGTCTTCAACATATTATCTCTAATGATTAATTAAATTACGAGTGACAAAAATACAACGCACGAATGACATACACAAACTATCGGCCCGTTTTTCTGTGGGCAAGCCACTCTTCCAACGCTGCAATCTGCGTATCCAGCTGTAGTTTTTCGTCATTGAAAATGACATAGTCGGCCCGACGCTTCTTTTCTTCGTCATCCATCTGTGCGGAAATACGGGCCTTTATCTGTGCTTCCGTAGCGGCATCCCGCTGCATAGCCCGCGTTATACGCAACTCCAGGGGAGCATACACCATCACAACATAGTCCACGATTGCATGGAAACCCGACTCAAACAGGATGGCGCTCTCCATAGCCACCACCTCCGTGCCGGATGCGGCCTGACGGTCTGCCCACTGTTGGAAATCTTCATGCACACAAGGATGAATGATACGGTTAACACGTCCGGCATTCTCTGCCGAGGCAAACAAGTAACTTGCCAGCACGGGCTTGTTCAATGAGCCATCTGCCTTATACACTTCTTCTCCTAGCAGAGCCAATAAACCTTCACGAATCCGAGGATGAGAAAGCGTCAGTTTTTTGGCTTCCGTATCCGTATCGTATACAGGAATGCCTGCTTTTTCCAGCAAATGCGACACATAGGATTTACCACTCCCGATACCTCCTGTGATTCCAATCTTGATCATTCTGATTCTTTTTCTTTAGAGGGTTCGCTTACGGTCTGCTGTTCAATCAAGTAATCTACAGAGGAAGGAGTCACACGCACGTGACTTACTACATCCGGATGTTTTTTGATGGTAAGCGGCAGTTTCTCGGATTTATTGCCAATCACGTCAGCATAAGAAACACCGACCAGAAAATCGTTCTCCGTCACAGACTTGAAGTTCTTCAGACCCACCTGTACAATTACTTGCACCTTAGACGGGAAAGTCCGCAAGACCTTTCCTTTCGGGAAACCGATTCCTACTACAGGTACTTCCAGCGTCTTTTCTGAATACATATCTACACAAGCTACCACATCTACGGATGACGGCACGAACTTCACGCCATGAAGCTTTTGCAAATTGATATGTTTCTTCAGCGTATCCGTTACATTGGTCCAATGGAAAGGCTGTGTATATGCTGTCAGAATGGTATTCAGCACACCCTGAGGAGCATATGCGACCACAGAATCGGGTATCACCTGAATATCTGACACATAATACTGCCGGCCGGCTGAAACCTCTCCTCCCACCGCTACCGGCACTTTCTTGGGTATTCCCCTTGAATAGATATAATCCAGCGTGTCCGGACGTACGGCAAGCAGTTGGGTAGAGTTATTCAGCTGGGCACTGATTTTTTTCAATACCTCAGTCTGAGGAATGCGGACATAAGAACCTTTATCCTGATAATCCTCAAAGTTAAAAGTCAGCGGAAAGAAAGTACGTCCCAGCATGTAGTTCAGCAGTACCGTACCTCTGTCTTCTACCTTCACCCGAATCTCATCAGGCAGTTCAGACGTCATGACCACCTCTTTCGGCACATTCTTCAGTCTGACCGGAATCTTAAACTCGGTCTGATACGTGTCGTTCATGGTCTGCAAGAACCAGAAACAAAGCGACACGAACACGAAAAACAGAAAAATCAGAAACTCTCTGCTCTTGGCACTGAGCAGAAAGTTCCTGATTTTTCGTACAAGTATCAAGTAATATCTCTTTATGTTCTTTCGATCGAACATAGTCATTCATATTTATTTCGCAGGCTGAGCCTGTGCATCTGCATAAATTGAGTTCTTATCTACCTTGATTTTTACACCGGCAGCAACTTCAACTACAACAGTATTATCTTCTACTTCCTTGATTTTTCCATAAATTCCACCCGCAGTTACTACAGACTGTCCTACTTCCAAATTCTTGCGGAACTTGGCAATTTCTTTCTGCTTCTTGTTCTGGGGACGAATCATAAAAAAGTACATAATGGCAAAAATAGCCACCATCATAATAAGGAAAGAGTAATCTGCTCCTCCCTGTGCCTGCAATACTACAGCTAACAAATTCATACGTTTTTCGGTTTAGATTAATAATAGCTGGACAAATATATTAGTTTTTGGTCAGCTTGTTTTCCTTTTTCAATTGATTAACAATACCGTCCAAAGTACCATTGATGAAACCGCCACTCTTCGGAGTGCTATACAGCTTGGCAATTTCCACGTATTCATTCAACGATACATTTACCGGAATGTTAGGGAAACTCAGAATCTCAGCCAATGCAATCTGCATGATGATGACATCCATCACAGCTACTCGGCTCAAATCCCAGTTCTTTGAATTCTCACTGATTAAATGACGGTAATAATCTGCATTCAGGATAGAACGACGGAACAAGCGGCGAGCAAAGTCCTGATCTTCTTCATCCTTAAATTCAGGAAGAAGTTCCTGCTTTTCACCGTTCTCAGGATTGAAGCGCTTGATAGTCTTCAACACAAAAGTATCCACGATTTCCTTATCGTCATTCCAATACAAACTCTGGTCTTCCAGAACTTCATCAAGAGCTGTATTGTTGAAAATAATTTTCTTGTACAGTTTTCTCCACAATTCACGATCCTCTTCGTATGAAGAAGTTTCGCTGGCCATATACTCCTTATATATATCACTCTGCATGATTTGTTCACACAGGTTTTTAATGAAATCGCCTTCATTTTCCCAGGTTTTCTTCTGAGAAGAAGCAAAAGCATTCAACTGTTTGTTGATTTCCAACTGCGCAATGAAGCGATTTTCTACAAATTTCATGTTGGGAGACAAATCTTCTTTGGTAGGAACCAACTTGTTTTTTGCTGCATCCAACCGCTTGTTGGCATACTTGGTTACCTCTACCATCAAAAGCAAAAGATAGTTGTACAGATCATACGCTTTAGATAAACTGAAGAACAACTCCTTTTCTGCAGTATCCAAATTTTTACCTCCGTTCTGATAATACGCATAAATTATCTGAACTATCTTCAGACGAATAAGAACTCTGTTAATCATAATATATAAACAAACTATATTTTTAGGTGGGCAAAAGTAAGCATTTTTCCTTTATTACACACCATAAAGCATTATATTTTTTCTTTTTTTTCAGAGATTCGACATTTTTCCTCATTCTCTTTTGGCACATTGCAAAAAAATATTCAAATTTGAACGCATTTTTATTAGTAACAGTGAGTTATGGAAGAACTGAAGAAGAAAAGTACGACTATTGAAAACGACAAAGAAATCGTTTTCTCCAAAGCAATCAAAGCTGGAAAACGAATTTACTACTTGGATGTAAAGAAAAACCGGAAAGAGGAAATGTTCATTGCTATCACAGAAAGCAAGAAAGTGGTATCTCTTGACAAAGATGATCCTCAGGTTAATTTTGAGAAGCACAAAATTTTCCTGTACAAGGAAGATTTTGGGAAGTTTATGAACGGGTTACAGCAGGCCATCGATTTTATCGGACACGAACAGGGGACCACAAGTGAAACACATTATCAACCTGCTACAACCACAGAAGAGATTCCTTCACAATCAGAAGAAATAAAAATTGACATCGATTTTTAAGATAAAGCGTAAAAAAAGTACTGATTCCAACTTGAATTACAGGAATTTATTCCATGAACATTTGGAAGGTAAAAAGAAAATGCATACCTTTGCGCCGCTTTTTCAAGCTCATCGTGTGATATACCACATCGTGTGATGGCGAATTAAGCAAACAATCAACTTAATTTAGAGTAACACAAAAAATTAAAAACAATGAAATCAATCGAAATCAAAGGTTCTTTGAGAACTGAAACTGGTAAGAAAGCCACTCGTGAACTTCGTAAAGACAATGGTATTCCTTGCGTATTGTACGGAACTCAGAAAGATGAAAACGGCAATCAGGTTGCTACTCACTTTACAGTTCCTACTGAAGGCTTGCGTAACTTGGTATACACACCGCACATCTACGTTGTAGACCTGAACATTGATGGCAAGATTGTAAACGCTATCATGAAAGATATCCAGTTCCACCCTGTAACAGACAAAATTCTGCACGTTGACTTCTATCAGATCGATGAAAGCAAACCTATCGTAATGGAAGTTCCTGTGAAGTTGGAAGGTTTGGCAGAAGGTGTGAAAGCCGGTGGTAAATTGGCTCTGCAGATCCGTAAGTTGAAAGTGAAAGCTTTGTACAATGTAATTCCTGAACGTCTGGCTGTAGACGTGACTCCGCTGGGATTGGGTAAAACTATTAAAGTGGGTGAACTGAAATACGAAGGTCTGGAACTGCTGAACGCAAAAGAAGCTGTGGTTTGTGCAGTTAAATTGACTCGTGCTGCTCGTGGTGCTCAGGCTGCTGCTGGTAAATAATTTCAGTAACCTAAAACTACAAAAATCCTTTCAATGAAATACTTGATTGTTGGACTGGGGAATATCGGTGAAGAATACCGCGAAACCCGTCATAATATAGGATTTATGGTATTGGACGCCTTGGCTAAGGCGTCCAATATTGTTTTTAGCGACGGACGTTATGGAGCTACCGCCCAGCTCTCGCTAAAAGGCAGACAATTGATTCTGCTCAAACCATCCACTTACATGAACCTGAGTGGGAATGCAGTACGCTATTGGATGCAACAAGAAAAAATCCCTCTAGAAAACGTATTGATTGTAGTAGATGACCTGGCCCTGCCTTTTGGAACCCTGCGACTGAAAGGAAAAGGCAGTGATGCAGGCCACAACGGATTAAAGCACATTGCTGCTACGTTAGGCACTCAGAACTATGCCCGCCTGCGCTTTGGCATCGGAAACGACTTCCCGAAAGGAGGACAAATTGATTTTGTTCTCGGACATTTCGACGAAGAATCCATGAAGCAGATGCCGGAACGTCTGGAGGTAGCACAGGAAATCATCAAGAGTTTCTGTCTGGCCGGACTGAACATCACCATGAATCAATATAATAACAAATAAGAACCATGCCGGAAGCACGAATTGACAAATGGATGTGGGCTGCACGTATCTTCAAGACAAGAACCATTGCTGCCGAAGCCTGCAAAAAAGGAAGAATCTCGATCAACGGTTCTCAGGTGAAACCTGCCCGAATGGTGAAACCAGGGGACGTGGTACAGGTCAGAAAGCCTCCTGTAACCTATTCCTTCAAGGTGCTACAGGCCATTGAAAAAAGAGTGGGAGCCAAACTGGTACCGGAAATCATGGAAAACGTGACCACACCCGACCAGTATGAATTGCTGGAGATGAGTAAAATCAGCGGATTCGTAGACCGTGCCCGTGGTACAGGACGCCCCACAAAGAAAGAACGAAGAGACTTGGACGAGTTCTTCATGCCAGAATACCTGGACGACTTTGACTTCGACTTTGATGACGAGGAAGAGGATGAAGAATAAATATTGTCCACATTAAAAATAAAAGCTGGACTTGCCTATTCACTTGTGCAAGTCCAGCTTTTTTTATTCTGCTTTGGCTGTCACCTCGGAGGCTTCAAACAACGCATTCAAATTCTTTTCCTCTCCTACGACCCATACCACATCGCCCCTCTGCAACTCAAAAGAGACTTCCGGCTGCCGCAGGTTACTGTCGTCGGCAGGCTCAATTCCTACCACCAGACAATGGTATTTGTTGCGGACACCACTTTCACGAATCGTACGTCCGCAAAACGGCGAGTTCCTTGCAATGACAAACTGCTTCAGGTACATCTCGCGGTTCTCAAAGTCCTCATCCTTGTAACCTTCTGCTACCTTTTCCAGCTGTCCGGAGAATACAGACAACTGTTCGTCGGTTCCGATAACCTGCAACTTGTCATTCGGGAAAACCCGGTTTCCCCCACCCGGGATGTTAATGCGATGCGCACCTCGTATGATAGAAGCCACATGCACTCCGTATTTCTTTCCGAAGTCTAGTTCCATCAAGGTCTTTCCTCCCCACAACGAGTCGGCAGGAACCACAAAATCCGACAGGTGCAAATCACGGTCCAGCAGTCGTCCGGCATATTCCGGCTGGCTCTCGCCCAAATACGCTTTCTTGATTTCCTTGGAACGGAGATTCTGCACAAACACCCTTTCCATCCCGATTGACTGCTTTTTCAAGAAACGAGAGAAAATCATCAGCAGGACGACCAGAATGGCAATACCCACCATCAGCGCGGCAGAGGCCTGGAACAGATGCTTGATGATGTAGACCACAAACAATACAGCCAGCACAATGCGAAGCAACACGATTGAAATCAGCGGTGCATGATTGAAACGGCTGTCCGCCCAAAGTGCCTTGAACTCGATGGAATGATTTTTCTTCATAATCATGGCACGGAGGAAAGGAGAAATCAACAAGATGGTCACTACCGCTCCCAACACTTTTCCCCAGAAACCTCCCAGTGCGGAAATCAAAAGAGGAAGGAACAGATTGAATGACAATACCACCATCGCAATGGAAAGCACCAGGTAAATCAATGTGATACGCACAATAGAAGTCAACAGTTTTTCCCAGTTATTCTGATGATTCACAGGCTGTACTCCTACCGAATAACGTTCCAGCAAGTGTTTCCAGAATACCGGAAGATGACGGTCTACCCAGCCATAAGCAGGACCGGACAAACGAATCATATAAGGAGTAAGGAAGGTCGTTATCACGGATACAGCCACCACAATCGGATACAGGAAAGAACTCGTCACATTCAGACTTACTCCCAATGCCGCGATGATAAAGGCAAATTCACCAATCTGTGTCAAACTGAATCCACACTGCATAGCGATTTTCAACGGCTGACCTGACAGCAACACACCTCCCGTACCAAAGATAGTCTGCCCCAACAATATGGCTACCACAATCGCCAGGATTGGCCAGATGTATTCCACAATCATATTCGGGTCGACCATCATTCCGACAGATACGAAAAAGATGGCTCCAAACAAATCTTTCACCGGAGCCACGAGCTTGTCAATGTGTTCCGATTCTACTGTTTCCGCCAGAATGGACCCCATAATAAATGCGCCAAAGGCTGGGGAGAAGCCTACACGGGCCGCCAGCACCACCATCCCGAAGCACAAGGCCAAGGACACAATCAGCAACGTCTCGTCACTCATCAGTTTGCGTGCCCTTTTTAAGAAGAGCGGAATCAGATAAATACCTACCACAAACCAGAGAATCAGGAAAAACACCAGTTTCCCGATGCTGTAAATCATCTCACTTCCTTCAAAATTTTTGCTTACGGCCATGGTAGAAAGCATCACCATCAGCACAATGGCCAGAATATCTTCCAGAATCAGAATACTCAGCACCAACCCGGCAAAACGCTGTTGCCGAAGTCCCAAATCATCAAATGCCTTATAGATAATGGTGGTGGAAGACATAGCCAGCATTCCTCCCAAATAAATGCAGTCCATCTGTTTCCAGCCAAACATCCAGCCCACAAACACACCGACCAGTATCATGCAGAAGATAATCGTACAGGCCGATATGACTGCCGAGCCTCCCACTTTCATCAGTTTCTTGAAGCTGAATTCCAGTCCCAGCGCAAACAAAAGGAAGATGACACCAATCTCCGACCACGTCTGGATATTATCTGCATCTACCACCGAAGGGGTAAACGCAAAATGAGGACTACAAACAAAACCTGCGACAATATAGCCTAACACCAAAGGCTGCTTCAATTTCTTAAATAGTAATGTCATGATTCCAGCACTAATCAATATCAAGGCCAGATCACTGATAAGAGGAGCCAAATGCGACATAACAATAGTTGTATTTTATTTTGCGCAAAAATAACGAATTCCTTACAAGAAATATCCCCCTGAGAGACAAATATGAAACTGAAGTTTCCAATTCAACCAATAATGTTGTAATTTTGCCCCATTCTAAATAAAGAAAATATGAATACTACTAAAACTACACAAACCTTTCCAGTGCTGGACATGAGTTGCGCCGCCTGTGCCACACGGGTGGAAAAGACACTGAACCGTCAACCGGGTGTATATCATGCTCAGGTGAATTATGCAGCCGCCACGGCCACTGTAGAATACAACCCCCAGGAATGTACACCCGAAACATTAAAAGGTGCCATTCAGAATGCCGGATACGACCTGGTCATTGAAACAAATGCTCAAAAAGAGAAAATAGCAGAAGATGCACATAGCCGGAAGTACCGTCAACTGAAGCAGCGTACTCTCTTTTCGCTGATACTTTCCATGCCCGTAGCCATTATCGGCATGTGCTTTATGGACTGGACGTACGCCAATTACGTGATGTGGATTCTTTCCACCCCTGTGGTATTCTGGTTGGGTAGAGACTTCTACCGCAACGCCTGGAAACAGTTGAAGCACCGCACCTCCAACATGGATACGCTGGTAGCCGTGAGTACTGGCATTGCCTATACATTCAGCCTGTTCAACCTGTTCTGGCCGGAGTTCTGGCTGAGCAGAGGCATTCACCCTCACGTCTATTTCGAGGCGGCCAGCGTCATTATCTCCTTTATCCTGCTCGGACGGTTACTGGAAGAGAAAGCCAAAGGAAATACGTCGGAAGCCATCAAAAAACTGATGGGACTGCAGCCGGCCACTGTCACCATACTCACTCCGGAAGGACAGCTGAAAGAAATTCCCGTGGAACAAGTACAGCAGGGGCAACGACTGGTTGTCAAACCGGGAAGCCGCATTGCCGTGGACGGAACCGTATATGAAGGCAGTTCCTATGTAGACGAGAGCATGCTCACCGGCGAACCGCTTCCTACCGAAAAGACTCCCGGCGCCAAGGTATATGCCGGCACCATCAACCAGAAAGGAAGTTTCAGTTTCATCGCCGATAAGGTGGGAAGTGAAACCGTTCTGGCACATATCATCCGCATGGTGCAAGATGCACAAGGCAGCAAGGCCCCCGTACAGCAATTAGTAGACCGCATCGCGGCTATCTTCGTGCCTACCATCCTGAGCATTGCCGTTCTTTCGTTTTTAGCCTGGATATGGCTGGACAATGCCAACGGATTCACCCATGGCTTGCTGGCCGCAGTCACCGTCACCATCATTGCCTGCCCCTGTGCATTAGGACTGGCCACACCGACGGCCATCATGGTCGGCATCGGAAAGGGGGCCGAAAACGGTATCCTGATTAAAGATGCGGAAAGTCTGGAAACAGCCCGTAAGGTGAACGCCATTGTACTCGATAAAACCGGCACGCTGACCGAAGGACGCCCCACGGTGACCGACATCTCCGACCCGCTTCTTCGATCTCCGTTAGGCGATGTGCTCTTTACCTTGGAAAGCGCTTCCGAGCACCCTCTGGCACAAGCCATCGTGCAGTATCAGACCCGCCAGCTACTTCCCATGGAAGAATTTGAAAGTCTGACAGGACTAGGAGTACGAGGCAAAATCAACGGAACCTATTATTATGCCGGCAACCGCCGACTGCTGGAGACGCACCATCTTACCGTATCCCCTGCCCTGACGGAAGAAGCTGCCCGACTAAGCCAGGAAGCCAAGACCGTCATCTGGCTGGCCGATTCACAGCAGGCATTAGGACTGGTAGCCATTGCTGACCGCATCAAGCAGACCTCCAGAGAGGCTGTCAGACAATTGCAGGAGATGGGAATATCAACTTATATGCTGACCGGTGACAATCCGGAAACGGCCCAAAGGATTGCAGCACAATGCGGCATCACCCATTTTCGGGCCGAAGTGCTTCCGCAGCAGAAGGCCCAATTCATCAAGGACTTGCAAAAGGAAGGCAAAATCGTAGCCATGGTGGGCGACGGTATCAATGACAGTGCGGCACTGGCTCAGGCCGACCTCAGCATTGCCATGGGAAAAGGAAGCGACATTGCCATGGACGTGGCCAAAATGACGCTCATTTCGTCCGACCTGAACAAGATTACCGATGCCATCCGCCTTTCTCAGGCCACCGTTCGCACTATCCGAGAGAACCTTTTCTGGGCCTTCATCTACAACCTGATAGGTATTCCGGTAGCTGCCGGTATTCTGTACCCCATCAACGGCTTCCTGTTGAATCCGATGATAGCCGGTGCCGCCATGGCCATGAGCAGTGTCAGCGTGGTAAGCAACAGTCTGCGACTAAAACGGAAGAAATTCGCACACACCGCAGTGACCGTACAGGAGGAAGTGCAACCCACTGAAGAAATCACCGTGCCCGCAGCGGAAACAGCTACCCCACAACCGGAAACCACAGCTCCAGCCGCTTCCGAAATCCGGAAGACCTACCTGGTACAGGGGATGATGTGCGACCACTGCCGCACCCGCGTAGAGAAGGTACTGAACATGTGGGAAGGAGCCTCAGCTCAGGTCACACTCACTCCGCCGGAAGCCGTCATTACCTTCCAAGGGAAAGTTCCTGCACTTTCAGAACTGCAACAGCTGATTAATGAAAAAGCCGGAGACTATTCCCTGACAGAAAAAGCTGATTGACCTTGTTTTTACCCCATACCCCGCACAAATTCAAAAAAAGTCGTATATTTGAAGCAACAATTCAAATATACGACTTATGAAACGAACACATTTTTTTCATGGAATACTTCTGATTGTAGTCATTCTTTCCTTTATGGCATGCAAGGATGATCATGGACCTATTTACCTGATCAGTGCCACAGACCATCAACAAATTACTGACGGCAAACTGGAAATCAACCTGTTCAGTAAAGGCGAGAAATTCTTGATTCGAGGAGGAGAAGGAAATTATACCATCAAAAACGAAAACGAGGAAATCGTGGACTACCGCTACGATGGCGATACCCTGACATTCATTCCGGTCAGCATCGGAGCCACCACCACCCTCATTGCCGACCGTTCAGGCAACAGCTATACCCTGTCCATCTCTGTCAACAACCCACAAAGCAATTACCGGGTAGACAGTATCAGTGCCACTGTAGAAGGAGACGAACTGACCAAAGGGGAAGAAGCCGAACTGATTGCACGAATCACCGAAGATGCACCGGTACAACCCGGCGGACGTATGCTGTTCACTTATTCCGACGCTTCCCTGACTTACGGCGACCTGAAAATCTTCCCTAACAACACTGGGAATTATCAGATTGGTATTTTTGAACGTACCTTGAAATATGCTGAAGATACCGGTGAACCTTATCAGCAAATCGAAGCTGAAATGGCAGGAAGTACCAAAAAGACCTACACATTCATGTTATTCGAGGACGAGGCATCTTCCGTTCAGACTACAACCGGACAAGAAGAAACGACTACTGTCAGCTTGATTAAAGAAGATGTGACTGCACAATACAAAGGAGAATTCAGCGGACTCACTAAGGCTTATTGTATCTATCACCTGACCAAACTGCCTTAACTTTCTCCTGACACTTTTTTGCACATGTCTCGTATCGAACTTCAATCCTTCGATTTGTTCAACCGTATCGAACGGATTCATCATCAGCCGACGGCTGCCCCCGACAATTTACAAGCTAAGTATATCCTGCTCCACAAAGTGCTGGAGCAGGCTTGTTATGAACTGACCACTGGTGTCACGCTCTCGTTCGCCAACCTGTTTTCCCGTCTGGATTACATCTGCAAGGAGAAGAAAATGACTCCCTCCGACCGCTATGCCATCCAGACCATGCGCCGTAACTGTAACGCAGCTATGGGCGACCGTTTTCAGGCCGACATGCAGGAATACCTTTACGACCTGCGGGCACTGGTGCGCTTTGTCTCACTGGGTTTTGAAGAAGACATTCCGGCTTCCATTCTTCCGGAAATTCCCCACTCCAACCGTCCGTATCAGGGTACACGCCTGTCGCACATCCCGTACGTACGGGCTTCGGTGACCAGTTGGAACGACACGCAGATTTTTGCGGCGACCGACAGCGAAACCGACCCGTTCATCATCATCAACTATGCCAAAGGAGGATATGACAGCGACCTGCTCTACCTGAAAGACCTGCTTTCAGAAAACCTGCCGCTGAACTTGCTCGATGTACGTGTGGACGAGGAGAATCACTACATTCCCAACCTTATTGTGATTCACCCCGATTACCTGATTGACATCAGTTCGCTGGCTGCCTGCTTTCGAGAATACGGGCACCACCCGCTCAACTATTTCATGAACAAAATCAAGCCGAGAGCCAATACGGCCCCCATCCTGATGGGTAACCTGGCCAGCCAGTTTCTCGATGACTACATCAACGAGCAGCCGCAGGAGCCGGTGAGCTACCCCCGCACCATCAAGAAATTCTTTGCCGCTTCGGCCCTCGATTTCTGTACCTGCTCCCTTCCTGCCGACTTTCACGCACAGGCACAGGCGCAGATGATGAACATCCGCTCGTTTGTTCACGACGTGCTGCCTCATAACATACGGAACTTCAACAAGAAGAATACCCTGCTCGAAGCCTCCTTCATTTGTGAGAAATTAGGATTGCAGGGACGTGTGGACATGATGCAGAAAGACTTCCAGGTACTCATCGAACAGAAGGCCGGAAAGCGCGACGAATACCATCGCCGCCATAAGGAAGACCATTTCATTCAGATGATGCTCTACCAAGGCGTACTAATGTACAATTTTGGACAGGAAACCGCCCACATGCAGACCTTCCTGCTCTATTCCAAGTATGCTGACGGATTGCTGATAGAACACTTTGCCGAGAACCTGTTCCGGGAGAGCATCAAGCTCCGCAATTTCATCGTATACAACGAGATGCGACTGGGCGACGGAGCCATCGGAGAAATTGTAGACTCACTGAGCACCGATTTGCTGAACGAACTGCAGATTGGCGGAAAGCTGTGGAACGACTACCAGGAACCGCAACTGCAGACGGCCATCAATACCCTGAAACGCTGTACGCCGCTGGAACGGGCTTACTTCAACCGCTTTTTCACGTTCGTATCAAAGGAACAGATTCTCAGCAAGACCGGAGGAAGCAACGATGCGTCTCACGGATTTGCCGGCAACTGGCACATCCCACTACACGAGAAACTGGAGGCGGGCAATATCCTGACCGGACTGACCATCCAGGAGAAGCAAAGCAGCGGCCCCGGCAAAGGATACGACCTTATCGAACTGCACATTCCGGCACAGGATGAAGACTTCCTGCCCAACTTCCGTACGGGCGACATGGTGATTCTCTATGCGTATAAGGAAGAACCGGACATGAGAAAGCAGATTCTTATGAAGGGAAACATTCTGGAGTTGCGGCCGGACCGCATGACCTTAGTGCTGCGCAACGGACAACAAAATAAAGACATCATCGGCGGCAAAGAAGAGGTGTTTGCCGTAGAACACGATTTTTCGGACACTTCTGCCAACAACGGATTCCGTGGACTGTATGCTTTTCTGTCCGCACAGGCCGACCGGAAAGAACTGCTGCTCGGCGTACGTCCGCCTGCACAACTGGAGGATGTCAAACTGAACGGCGATTACGGTCGTTTCAACGAACTCATCCTGAAAGAGAAACAGGCCAAAGACTACTTTCTGCTGGTGGGACCTCCGGGTACCGGAAAGACCTCGTGTGCCCTGCGTTTCATGGTGGAAGAAGCCCTGAGCGAACCGGACACCTCCATCCTGCTGTTGTCGTACACCAACCGGGCGGTGGATGAAATCTGTGCCATGCTCACGGATTCCGGCATTGCCGACCGTACCCCGTTCATCCGTATCGGCAACGAGTTGTCGTGCGACAAGCGTTTCGTGCCTTACCTGCTGAAATACAGTCTGGATGACTGTCCCAAACTGACCGACATCCAGCAGAAAATGGCACGCACACGTATCTTTGTGGGTACCACGACCGCCATCAATAACCGCCTCAACCTGTTCACGCTGAAACATTTCCAGCTGGCCATCATCGATGAAGCTTCACAGATTCTGGAACCCGACCTGATAGGTATCCTGTCTGCCCGTCATCAGCAGCATAACGCCATCGACAAGTTCGTATTGGTGGGCGACTACAAACAGTTGCCGGCCATTGCCCAGCAAAGTGCGGAAGAAGCTGCCGTGACCGACCTCCTGCTGCGGAACATCGGGCTGGAAGATTGCCGCAACTCGCTGTTCGAACGCCTTTACAAATCGAGTCCGGATACCTGCCGCAGCATCCTTCACAAGCAAGGACGCATGCATCCGGCCATTGCCGAGTTCCCGAACCAGACATTCTACTACCGGGAGCAACTGGAGAGCGTGCCTCTTCCTCATCAGCTGGAAGAAACGCCTTACGAAGCCGGACTGACTCCACAGGACGCCATCGACCAGTTGCTGCTGGAACGCAGAATGGTGTTCATTCCCGCAGAAGCTCCAGACCACCTGACCTGCTCGGACAAGACCAACCCGAACGAAGCCCAGATTGTAGCCACTCTGTTAAGCCATATTTACCGTCTGACGGAATCCCGTTTCGACCCGAACCGGACGGTAGGTGTCATCGTGCCCTACCGCAACCAGATTGCCATGATACGAAAAGAGATTGCGCGCCTCCAGCTGCCTGCTTTGCAGGACATCTCCATCGACACGGTGGAACGCTACCAGGGCAGCCAGCGCGACATTATCATCTATTCGTTTACCATACAGAATTTCAGCCAGCTCAACTTCCTTACGGCCAATACGTTTCAGGAAGGCAATTTCCTGATTGACCGCAAGCTGAATGTGGCACTGACCCGCGCCCGCAAGCAACTGCTGCTGACGGGCAATCCTCATATCCTCGGGGCCAACATCACCTTCTACAAGCTGATGGAGTACATCCGCCTGCACAACGGATACCTGGAAACGGATGCCCTCTCGTTCTGCCGGGGAGACTTCACCCTGCCTTCGTACCAGAAGAACTGGGAAGTGGCAGACGGTACCTATTCCCTACCAGCGCATTTCAAGCAGGTATTCCCGGAATTGATAGCCCCACCGGCACAGCTGGAAGAAAGCGAAACTTACTACCGTGAAGCCACTGCCTACGGTCGGAGCGACTTCCGCACCCTGCCCGAAGAGATGTCTCCATCTGACTTCTGCCAAGTATACAACTATTTGTACATGCGGAAACAATATGCTGCCGCCCAGGCTCTCTTTACCGGAAGCGGCAACTGGCTGCACGACCTCATCCGTAAGGTATCAGGGCGCGTGGTGTTCTGCGATCTCTCGTGTGAAGCCGGAGCTTCGGGACTGGCTTTTGCCGATGTATGCCGTTCCCTTCCCCATCTGGCCCTGACCTACACGGGCATCTATCCCATGCAGGAAATGGGAGAAACGGCCGAAGCCTTTTTCCGTTCACCAGCCTACAAGCACATTCAGGCAAACTGGTATCCCCGCCTGAGTGCCGTGCCTGCTGCCTTCTGGCAAGCCCATGCCGTACTGACCGAACTGGTGATTTTCAACCTCTCCAGCCTGTTCGACCGTATTTCTCCGCGGGAGGCACGCAACCTAGCTTTGCAAATCAACCAATTGGTGCATGCCCGCCCCCTGAACCATTACGTACTGGTGTACCGTGACGATGCGGGGCCCTGCATGCACAACCATTCCTACACGGCATTCTGCAACCACCTGTCGGCAGAGCTGAAACCGCTCCAGCCGCAGATGCCTCTTTTCGGAAAAATCCATTGTGAACCCACCGAAGGAGTTCCTCTTTCGCAGGAATTCCTTTATGAAATACGTACCAACTGATGAATAAGAAACCTATACAGCGTGCCCTCATCGTAGGGGCTACTTCCGGTATCGGAAAAGAAACGGCCTTGCAACTGCTCCAGAAGGGATGGATACTCGGACTGGCAGGCCGACGTGAAGAGAATTTGAAAGAACTACAGCAACTGGCTCCGGAGCGTATCCACATCCAGGCCATCGACATCTGTCAGGAGGATGCGACCGACCGCCTGCTGGAACTGATTGAAGAAATGGGAGGCATGGACCTCTACCTGCACTGCTCGGGCATCGGCCACCAGAACTACCAGCTGGCACCGGAAATCGAGCTCCGCACTCTGGAGACCAACGGCACCGGATTTGTGCGCATGGTGACAGCCGCCTTCCGCTACTTTGCCCAACAGAAAGGAGGACACCTGGCGGTCATCAGCTCCATCGCGGGAACCAAAGGGCTGGGAGCTGCTCCGGCCTATTCTGCCACCAAACGTTTCCAGAACACGTACATCGATGCGCTGGAGCAACTGGCTCACATCCAGAAACTTCCCATCCGGTTTACAGACATCCGTCCGGGATTCGTGGCCACCGGACTCCTGAACGACGGCAAACACTATCCCATGCTGATGCATACGGAGAAAGTGGCCCGCCACATTGTGCATGCCCTGGAGAAAAAGAAACGCATTGTCGTGATTGACTGGCGCTATCGCATACTGGTGGCTCTCTGGCGACTGATACCCCCTTTCCTCTGGAAGCGGCTGCCTGTCAGGAATTAGCCACCACCCGTCCTTCTTTCACCACAATCCGTTGCAAACGGCGGTACACATAGATAAATGCCGGGACCAGGAACAGGTTGGCAAACAGCCAGGCTGTCGGGTCGCCGAAGCACACGCCCCAGAATCCCCACAACGGAACCGCAATCAGACTGACCAGCACACGGGCCACCATTTCCGACACACCGGAGAACATAGCCAGTCGTGTATAGCCCGCTCCCTGAATGGAATAACGAAGAATACTGAGCATACCCAGCAGGAAGAAGAAAGAAGTGTTGATGTGCAGGAACAAAGCCGTATCGTCGATAATCTCGGTCTCATCCGGCGAGATGAACAGCAGGGCAAACTTTTCGGCCAGTCCCCACATCAGGGCACCAATCGCTATGACATAGACGGTCATCATCAGCGTGGCCGACTTGATACCCATCCAGATGCGGTCCGGCTTTCCGGCCCCGTAATTCTGTCCGGAATACGTCGCCATAGCCATTCCCAAGCTATCCAGCGGACACATCACGAACATCTTGATACGCATGGCTGCCGTGAAAGCTGCCACACAGGCCGTACCCAGCGCATTGTTCGCACTTTGCAGCATGATACTGCCGATGGCCGTAATGGAAAACTGCAATCCCATCGGTACCCCGATGTACAGCAACTGACGGGCCAGGTCGCCACGGAAACGACGGTCGGCAGGCTCGGTTTTCAGGATGTCAAACTTGCGGTACATATAGATATAGCACAGCAAGGCCGATAACCCTTGAGAGAAGACCGTAGCAATGGCTGCTCCGGCCACTCCCCACCCCAGCGTAAGGATGCAGAACAAATCGAGCACAATGTTCAGTATGGTAGAGAAAAGCAGGAACCAGAACGGGGTCTTGCTGTCGCCCAGCGCACGGATGATGCTGGACAACAAATTATAGAAGAACGTACACGGCACACCGATAAAGGTAATCAGCAGATAGAGGTAGGCCCCTTCAAAGATATTCTCCGGTGTGCGCATGGAACGCAGGATAAATCCGCAAAGCAGACTGGTGACAATGGCCACCGCGACCGACATCACCGCCGCCAGCTTCAGGCTGACCGATACATAGCGCCGCATCGTCACATAATCGCGAGCTCCGAACTTCTGTGCCACCGGAATGCCGAAACCTCCGCAACACCCGTTGCAGAACCCTAAAATCAAAAAGACGACCGACGTACTGGCACCAACAGAAGCCAGCGCATTGATACCCAAGAACTTTCCGACAATAGCCGCATCCACCAGCGAATACGTCTGCTGGAGCAGGTTGCCCAGCAACAATGGAAAAGTAAAATTCAGAATCAGCGGCAGACTCGGCCCTGATGTCATCTCTTTAGACTGTGCCATAATTTCCTCTCGTTATCCTTAAAATCTTAATAAGCGTGCAAAAGTACACGAAAGTCACGAAACGAAAGAAAATCATCCCGTTAAATAAGGTAATTCGAGCAATATTTTTGCCTTAAATCAAGCACTAAGAAAACGCACTTGCGTTTCAAACCAAACACAAGTACATTTTATCTGAAACGGCCTTACGTTTTACTTCAAACGCAAGGCCGTTCTGAATCAAACGCAAAGGTGTTTTTTCAACCTATCCCAACAGATTTATAAAACACAAAGAATCAGCTATTTAACCACATTTTCAAAAGAGCCATCCGTTCACGGCTAATTTGTATCGTACCATCATACGCCGGCCATACACTCACCACGGCCTTTCCGTTGAAGTAGTGCTGAATATTGCGTATGGAATCGGCCGAGAGGATAAACTGGCGGTTCACCCGGAAAAAGACACGCCCGTCCAGCTGCTCACTCGTTGCCGCCTTGGCCACCTTATTCCAGTAATACTGGTCTGCCTGATACAGCACGTCGTTCGTCACCCGCTTTTCTTCGTACAAGGCACTCTCCTTTTCCTTTCGGGATTTCTCCAGTCCGGCTTTCAGTGCCCCTCCCGAGTAGACCGGCTGCAACAAAGTCACGGAAGCCCCATACTTGGTGTCACGCCCCTGAAAATACAGCGGAGTTTCTATGGACGGAAGTACCCTGTAGAGTTCCAGCGGGTTACCCGTGTAACTGGCATTGGCATTTCCGCTCAGCGAAGGAAGAAAATAGGCCTTCACCTTTTCACGATACTGCTGCAAGAATACACTCTCCTGGGCATGGACTCCCAGCTCCAGTCCCAGCATGCAGCACATCATCATTCTTCTATTCATCTCAATATAGTTATAAAATTAGAGAAACATTTTTTTATTGGGCCACACATTTCTTCTTTTTATTCACCCCGTTTGGATATTTTATAGAAAACCGTGTACAAGGCCGGAGTGACAAACAGTGTCAGAAGGGTGGCAAAGGAAAGTCCGAACACCGTGGTCAGGGCCGCCATCAATACCGGACGGGCTCTGGAAACCGTGGCCTCTATCACAGCCGTATAAGGCTCCACACCGGCCTTCTGCTGAATATTTACCTCGTCGAGCAGCACAATCACATTCTTGATAATCATTCCCAGCAATCCCAGCCAGCCTGCAATACAGAAAAAGCCAAACTGAAATCCGGTGACCCACAGACCAAAGACCATCCCTATCAAAGACAAGGGTAGAATGAGGAAAATAATCAAGGGCTGACGAAAGTTGCCAAACAGCATGACCAGAATGACCAGCAGCATGATAAGTGCCAGGTTGGTCAAAGAATCGAGTACCTCCGGATCATCTCCGCAGAAGCGTGCCTCAATCAAGGCCTGCGGAATGGAGTTTATCTCGAAACTGTTCACACCGGAAACATAGCTGGCAAACGGTCGTACAACATAGCCTGAAGCTCACGTGACTTCTCCGGCGTGTCAGCTTCTACCAGGCATTGCGCATAATTAGGCTGCGGACCATAAGCCGCATTGGCCAGGTAATAACGGGGCGGCGTCTGCCCGACAAACGACGACACCTTTTTCACTCCTTCCAAAGAATTCAGATAGGCTGTCATCTCCGTCATCTGACGGTCACTTTCTTCTATACGTGTACCCTCGGGTAACCAGACGTCGACCGAAAAATACTGCTTGTTGAGCAAGGGCATAAACTGCTGCGGAATAAAGCGGAATCCCCATCCGGCAATGACCAGCAACAGCACCATCGCTCCTAAAACCACATAGCGTCTCTGTATGGTCCATCTCAATGCCTGCCGGAACAGGTCGTATGCACGGCCGCTGAACAATTCGCCCTTCAGCTCATCCGGACGCGGACGACGCACAAATTCCCTGTCAGGAAGTGCATTGAAGCGGACCACACACGCCACAGAATCTTTTTTCCGCATCTGCAACGCCATATCCTCGGGCACGTAGGCTTCTACCTTGATGCGTGAAAGGTCGATAAACGTCACCACCGGAACCGACGGTTTCACATCCTGGTAGCGCTCGATATGCGCCTGCTGCACATAACCGTCGAAAGGCGCATACAGACGGCTGTCTTCCCACGCGTTGACTGCCGCTTCATAATCCGCTTTGGTGCGTTCATAGTTTGCCTTTGCCTGCTCATAATTCATGCCGGAGATGTTATCTTTGGCATATAAGCTGGATATACGGGCATAATCAACCTCCGCCTGACGATACAATGCCTCCGTGCGCTGCTTCTGGATGACAAAATCACGTTCATCAATGGCCGCAATCAGTTGTCCCTTCCGAAAAAACTGTCCCTGCTGCACATCAAATGCATGCACAAGTCCTCCCACCCGAAAAGATAATTCAGACAAGCGGTAAGGCTGCGAAATAAACGTATAGCACCGTGAAGAGGGAGCCTCCATGACTTCGGCATGAACCACCTTCACGCTGGGAAAAGAAGTCTGTTCCTGTGGCGTACGGCTGCATGCGCACAAGCACATCCCTGCAAGAAATAAAATCTCTGTTTTCATTCTTCTACAATATTATCATTCTACGCCACAAAGATAGCAGGCCCCATCGTCCCCTTTCACGGGAATTACTTATCCCTACGGTGCTGGGAATGGTTTTCTCGGCCATCTTCATCATTACCGACGGCATTTTTGTGGGAAAAGGTATCGGCAGTGACGCCCTGGCTGCCGTCAACATTACGGCTCCGCTTTTTCTCATCAATACGGGAGTGGCGCTGATGTTCGGTATCGGTGCATCGGTTGTAGCCTCCATTCACCTGTCGCAAGGAAAGGTAAAGGTCGCCCGCATCAATATTACGCAAGCAGTAGTGGTTTCCTCCTTATTGCTCATCGCCTACGCCGCAGTCATCCTCTGCAACGTGGAGAAAATTGCCTTGCTGCTGGGAAGCTCTCCCCGTCTGCTGCCTCTCGCCACGGAATACATGCACTGGTTTGTCCCCTTCCTGGTCTTCAGTGCCCTGCTGAGTTCCGGCATGTTCTTCGTGCGACTGGACGGCTCGCCCAATTATGCCATGGTGTGCAACATCATACCGGCCCTGCTGAATATTGGACTGGACTATCTGTTTATTTTCGTTTTCAAATGGGGAATGTTCGGTGCGGCCTTAGCTACCAGCCTGGGATACATCGTAGGTGCCCTGATGATTCTGATTTACCTGATGCAGCCGCACCGGGTACTGCACTTGTGCAAAGTGAAATTATCATCCAAGAGTCTGCGTCTCACCCTCCGCAACACGGGCTATATGTGCAAACTGGGATTGTCCAGTTTCCTCTGTGAAGCAGCCATTGCCACTATGATGTTTACCGGCAACTACGTATTCATTCACTACCTGGGTGAAGACGGAGTAGCTGCCTACAGCATCGCCTGCTACTTCTTCCCCATCATTTTTATGGTATACAATGCCATTGCCCAGTCGGCACAGCCCATTCTCAGCTACAACTTCGGTGCCGGAAATCCGGAGCGCGTACGGGCAGCCTTTCGCCTGGCCCTGCTGACCGCCATCTCCTGCGGTGTCGTGGTATTTGCCGTTACAACCCTGTTCTCCGCTCAAATCACCTCGTGGTTTATCGACAGTTCCTATCCGGCACACGACCTGGCCGTCAAAGGACTTCCCCTGTTTGCTTCCGGCTTCGTGTGCTTCGGCATCAACATTGTATCCATCGGCTATTTCCAGAGTGTGGAACGCGACCGTCCGGCCATGGCCATCACCCTGCTGCGTGGTTTTATCCTCATCCTGTTCTGTTTCTGGCTGATGCCCATCCTGTGGGGAGTACCGGGAATCTGGCTGGCTGTCCCCGTTTCCGAACTGCTGACCTTTCTTTTTGTCATTACCATCTATTGTCGCAGAAAACGAAGCTAAAGATTTATTACCTTTGTGCCTGCATAAACGCAAAAAGGAATGAAAGCTTTTATTGAGATACTTCGTGAAAAATACGGACTGGCACAGCCGGAAGCCGAAAAGCTGCTGGAACAGATGGAACTGCTAACCTACCGGAAAGGGGGACATATCGTACGGGAGGGAGAGCGTAACTCTTCCTTCTATCTAGTAACCGACGGCATCTGGAGAGGACATTATCTGCGCGACGGAGTGGACATTTCGCTCTGGTTTGCCTTTCAAGGTGACAGTATCTTTTCCTCCTGGGGATATGTGGCCGGACTTCCTTCTCTGGTTTCCATCGAAGCCATGAGCGACAGCCGTGTCTATCGTATTTCTAAAAGCAAACTGGAGACTTTTTTCTCTTCTTCCGTCTTGTTCGCCAACATCGGAAGAGTCATCTTTGAACGCCAGTTTCTGGACATGGAAAACTGGATGATAAACGGAGGTGCTGCACAAGCCAAACAGCGTTACCTGACACTCCTGGAGCAAAATCCGGAATTATTGCAGCACGTACCGCTGAAGCACATCGCTTCTTATTTGTTTATCACACCTCAGTCGCTCAGTCGTATACGGGCAGAACTGAGCAAGAAGAAATAACGGTATGAATACTTATCGAACTCCAGTGATGGCATTAATCCAATATCTACCGTCCCGGTATGCAACTTGAATATTTATTTGATGCGTATACTTCCCGGCCTGATAAGTAACCTGATAATTATCAGGCTCCAACGGAACAACCTTCAGACTGTAAAACCACATACTGTCGAAATCAAAATTCGTAATCAAAAGGTCATAGCCCCCGAAACCATCCTGTAGATTTTCTAATTCTACCTTCTTGAATTGTTCTAAAGCTGTGTGAGACAGATGAGACAAGCGAAAAGACTGCAACTTGGAATTCAAATCGCTACACATGCTGCAATAGGTAGCCACGTAAAGTTTATAAAAACTTTCGACCAATGATTCTCCCGACGAACTATCTATTTTATATGAAGCTGTATTTTCAAAACCGGTCAACCACTCATTTCCATATTGACTACCATTTTCAATAGGGGTAATATATACTATCTTACATTTTTCATTCACACACCCCACTTTTAATGGAATCTCCACCAGACTAGCACTATCTTTTTCATTCCAAAGATAGCTTACCATATACCAATCGTCTGCAATTTCTCTTACATTTAATGTCTTAATTGCATCTGAATTCATATCCTGCGCCCGTATAATCGGATCTCCTCCCGTGGCATTACGCATTCTTTGAAGTTTAGCAGCCAATTCTTCAGTTAAATACTTCCTGCATAGTGCTTCATTGGTTGAATCCACATTTAAAATATTCGTCATATAGCTCGCATAGAACGTTTTAATTTCATCTATGCATGCACCGGAGCAGACAGTACTAAAACAAAACAACAAAACAGATATAAATATAAACCTTCTTTTCATGGTATAATATAATTAGGCTAAATCTCCAGATTGTACAGCTGGAAACATTCTTATTCGCGATTCCTTCAAACTAATCTGCACAAATATACAAAAGTCCCCCCACAAAACATGAAAACCATACTTTTTTATTTGCCAATTTCAGCCAATACATGCTAAGTATCAAGAAAAAAAATTCCGTATAACCCTTTCGGATTATACGGAATTTCTGTTATCTATTTGTTACAAGTTATTTGACCTCCTCAAAAATAAACACATCTGATAATCACATACTTTACTATACCATGGTACAAATATGGTAATTTTATGAAGGGTGTTTTTCAAGCCTTGCAAAAGAGAATTTGAGGGAATTTATTTGCCCATGAAGATACCTGCAGAACTATACCTTACTGTAAGTTTATAGATATTTAACTATTTGTCTTTTATCTTTCATTTGTTTACACTGATTCGGCATTGATTTCACTTGTTCATATTTTGTTTTCATGACACTCTCCATTCCGATTGAATGGCGCTGATGGCACTACTATTTGTCTTTCGATAGTTATGGATTTGCTTCGTATTTTTGCGCTGAATGATAAACAACGATAAATATGAAGCAGAATAAATACAGCATCCTACCAGCGATTATTGAAGCTCTCATCATACTTACAACCTCCATGCTAACTTTGCTGCTGAGAGAAGTGCCAGGCATGATGACATACATCATACCGATCACCCTACTTGTAGTCTATATCCTATTGAAGTTTTTCTATCGCAAAGGAACTTCTTGGATTCATCGGCATGCAACTTCTAAAGGAAGTGTAGCCAATCTTTCTACAGAAAGCGAGCAGTCCGAACATCCATTGGGTAAAGCTGAAGTACAGAAGAAACGCATGGAACTGTTCCATCACGAATTTCAATTGGAACAACAATCCTACTTGCTCCAAAAGGAAAAAGAGAATGACCTGAAGCTGGCAGCTATCCTTAAATACACCCGTGATACGTTTAAGCGGCTGGACTTCGATGAAACAGAAATCTTCCAGATCTGTGAGTGTGTACGCTACTTTGTGACCAATCAGCAGGTATTGAATCAAACAGAGGTGCACATCAAAAGGCGGATGAACGTTACGCAGATTGCACTCAAAAATTTTGCCTGGAACATCGCGTTCCAGTACAATATCAGTGGCGACCTTACTGCCAGATTTGTCATTGCCACCTTTAACGAATGGTTCAGCAATACTTCATTCGCTACAGTGCGGAAGAACCTACGCACCACGACCGGAAGGCATGTCATTGAGATTGACGAAAACATTCTGTGATTTTGCAGTGAAAAGAAAAAATGATTCTCCAAGGCTCAGTACCTATCATGCGGTGCATAGCGGGAAGAAGTCGAAATGTAGCTCTTCCCGTTTTTCTTGTGGCAATACAACTGCATTTTTCGATAGACATAAATACTTTACTTTAGGTTAGCGCATATATAAAGCTAACCCACGTAAACTAAACTGTTTTTCCAGACGGTGTTGTTTCAGCCAACGGCTTTATTTTTCTTTTCACTGCAAAAAACTCTTTTACAGCATTCTTGCATTTACAAAACGGAAAACAGACATTTTGAAGTGAATAATTCACGTGAAAATTTCACCCTACGAAAAATATGATTATCTTTGCAAGTGACAAGGCTTTGCCCTTTATACAAATAAACAACAAGTCAGCATCCTCATTAAATAGAAGCACTATGATACTCCGCCTGATTTTGAAGAACTTTCTTTCGTTCGATGACGAAGCTCAGTTCGATATGTTTCCGAACATGAAACGTACCCAGCTGGCTGGGCATGTCTATACAGACCTTTGTGATGTACCTCTGCTGAAGCAGGCAGCCATCTACGGCTCCAACGGTGCCGGAAAGTCCAACGTGGTCAAAGCCATGGAATTTCTGCGTGCCTTTGCGTTGAACAAGGACTTTGCCAAGAACTTGGAACTTGGCAAGTTCTTCTATCTGCTGAAGAAAGATGCAGGCAAAGAGCCTATTTCATTGGCTGTGGAATTTGAGATACAGCAGCATTTCTTCTTTTACGAAGTGGAACTGACCGAAACCTTTGTAGCCAAGGAAGGGTTGTATGAGTCGTTCCCGAAGGAAGGAAAGTTAGATTTGATATACGAGCGCAAGCAGGAGGAGGTGGAATTTGCGCAAGCAGCGGATGATGCCATTGCAGAAGCTACCCGGAAAATGCTGGAAAAGAATCCGCTCGCATCGTTGATGGCACTGAACCGGGAGTTCCCGATTATTGCGGACGCCCGTTGTGCATTGGCTGCTCAATGGTTCAACGGACAGCTGGAAATCATCGGTGTACACACTTTTCTGCCGACCTTGATCGATTTACTGCGCGACAATCAACCCATGATGGAGTTTGTCCGTCAGTTGGTCAGCAGCCTGGAAGTGGGTGTCAACGACATGACCTTGCAGGAAACGGATTTCGACAGTTGGGCTAAACAGCACATCGCCATCGCCCAAAACCTGCCGGGTGATTTGGATAAGGTGAAATCGCTTTCGCTGAATGCCAACACCACTCCGGTACTGTCCATCAATGTAGAAAATGGGGTGCGCAAGGTCTATCAGCTGATATTCGACAACATCGGCAAGGGTGGATTTGTGGGCAGTCTGGACACCAGCATGCAGTCGGACGGAACGCTGCGTGCCTTGACGCTGCTTCCGGCACTCTACTATGCCTGCAAGCAGGGCAAGACGGTAGTGGTAGATGAAATCAACTGCTGCCTGAGTCCCACTATGGTAAAAGGCATTGTGGAATACTTTGCAAAGACAGCCGACACCAACGGCCAGCTCATCTTTACCACTCATGACAACCAGTTGCTCGATGAGCGCGACATTCTCCGCTCGGATGAAATCTGGTTTGTGGATAAGCGTGAAGGAGCTTCAGTGCTCTATTCGCACAATGATTTCAAGGAGCACCACACCATTTCTCCCTTCCGAGGGTATAACGAAGGACGCTACGGAGCCATACGGTTTGTTAATTTGCTGAAGGACTATGCCAACTGATCGGAAACTCACTTACGGAAGAAGGACAAGGGAACTGGATCTTCAACCTCAGTCGCCATCGGTGGCCGAAGTACCGGCTCAGCCAAGTGAAGCCGGAGCGATGCCTGTTCGTACTTTAAAAGGGTATGAAAAGACAGATGGTACGCTTTCCTATAGCATTGTCTGTGTCATCTCAGGCGGTGAACGTAAGGAAAAGGATTTCCTGCGTGAACTGATCCGTCAAAAGGAACTCCGTTCGCTGAGAGTGGCTTTTGTTTCCAAGGAGGGACAAGGGCTGCAACCTTACCAGATGCAAGCGATATGGTCTGCCATCCGGCAGTCAGGAGAAGTTGCACTTGCCAACCAGCATTATCAGCTGGACGATATGGATAAGGTATTCCTGCTGAGTGATGTGGATGAGTTCTACGACCAGCTTGTCAAGATAAGCAACGAATCTGATGATCAGGAAGCAGCACAATGGATTGTCAGCAATCCCTGCTTCGAAATCTGGCTTTACTACTGCTTTAAGAATGACCCAGAAACCGATTTGGCAAGTCTCAAAACATTCGATATAACCAAGCGTAGCCAAGAGATGAAACATTTGGGAAATATGCTTGTTCCCGGTGGACTGAATCCGCTGCGGGCATTCGAGCAAATGGCTGAAGGCATCGCACACAGCCGGGAACATTATGCCGAGGACGAACAGCGCATCCCTTTGCTGTATGCTACACAGATGCACGAAATGGCTCAGTATCTCATCGACACGATGAACCGTACCGCCAATGAATACAATGAGTTTATTCAAAGGAAACAGGCATGGCGTGAAAAGATGAAGAGGTAAGATTTTAAAGCCCAACGAATAATAACGATAATAAGGAAAATCGTAATAATTTGCCTATATTAAGCGTGTTATTACGATTTTTTTTACCTTTGCAAAGGTAATAGTTCCATTTAAATCTTTTAGGTATGAAACATTGTGATTTATCTGTCGGCGATTGGATTATAATCGAAAATTGTTATGCCTACATATTAGCTGTTCACGATATTTTTTATGAAACATTCCATACAGAAGTGCAAGAAAAAAGTAGTTTGAAAGGAGACTATGTTTATTCGCTCATCGTTTATCGCATCTATTGTACAACGAAAGGAAAAAAGATAAATCGCAAGCCAGCCTATTTTACTCATGGAGTTGAAGATTATAGAAGTTTGGCTCCTGATGAAAAGAATTTTATATCCCAATTATTGAAATCCAATTCTGATGAATTTAATCATTGGAAAGCCGGAAGCGTGCTACCTTCTGAATATGAACATATCGATCTCCCTGTTTTATCAAGCACACCTAAAAGTGTAATGAACAGGTTTAAGAAAGCAATCAAACAGCTGACCCCTCCTTACACTTTTAATGATTTATTGGAAGTATGTAATGACATTAAATCAATAGATTGGAAACATATAAATGAGGTAGATGACAACTATATATCATTTGATATGTATTTTACAATAGGAAATCATCAAGGAGATTCTATACTGTTTGACAGGATAAAGAAAATTGATTATACTGATTCCGAGGAGGATAATATGACTTTGGAGTCTTTTTTCACCTTTGAAACTGCTTTCTTGTCACTAGCTCGTTTTATAAAAGAATACGATGTCATATACCCATCTGAAAAGAATACGGTTCTCTTGGAACAATTAAAAAAGATATGGAGCGGGTTGTTTCACCAAAACTGGAAAGAATCTCCATTAGCTTTTGATTTCTTTACGCATGCCCCTAAAATACAGTCCTACAGCTATGAATTAGCGAAAGATACAGTGTTAGAATTTCTCAAACGTAATGTTCAGGAACTAGATTGTCAAAGATTGGTAGATTTTCTATGTGAAGAGGACAAAGAAAAGAAAGTATACAAGAAAGTATATAAATTATTAAAGGGAATGTAATCAATCGTGATTTGCTGCCACATTCTTATTGTTGGCAGCAATTATCACTTCTATTGTTGCTAGAAGGTAACCATTCTATTTTCCGCCTTGACACGCATGTTCCCTAAACCTAC
>NZ_JBBKBF010000014.1:0-68204 GCF_037892625.1 Phocaeicola sp. ICN-14070
CATAAAAAGCACTTCATATTACAACTGAAACTCATTTATGAAAAAGTTGAATATATGAAGTGCTTATTAAATTACGATATAAACTATAAAAAACCTATTCTTCAGGGATCAGTGTATAAACCCTTATCCAGTCGACAAGGAAAGTGTGATCTTCCACATTTTTCAGTTCCTCATCCGTAGGACTTAAACCTTTTACAGCTCTCCAGCTTTGATCTTCCATATTTATTATGATGTCCATATCTTTGACCAGACCGGTACCACCAGAGTAGTTGTTGGGGTCAATAATGTTCTTGCCACTTACAGTTCTGACGAGTTCTCCATCTACATAATATTCAAGTGTGAAAGGATCCTTCCAGAACACTCCTACACGATGGAAATCATCGCGCCACAATGTTCCCTTATCATCCTTATACCATGATCCCGGATCTTTCGGCTGATAATCTTTGAATGGTTGACGGATGAATATGTGATGACTTAAGTGAAGTCTGTCGGCACCATAACCTCCACCATCTCTGTCACCACCGTATGCCTCTATAATATCGATTTCCTGAGTATCGTCAGGGCTAAGCATCCATACATCGGATGCCATGGTTGAATTTGAAAGTTTAGCGTATGCTTCTACATAAACCGGATATTTTACACGAGTCTTCGATGTGATACATCCTGTATAGGTTCCCGGCAGTTCTTTTGTGTTGAGTCCGCTTACAACGTTCTTTATAGGAACATCTTCAGGACGGCTCACTCTAATTTTAAGAAATCCGTCGGAAACGGAAACATGGTCTCTCTGCCATATTGTAGGAGCAGGTCCTGTCCAATGATTATGATAGAAATCAGTCCATTTGGCATAGAACTCTTTTCCTTTATCCTTTTCATCAGCAATATAGTTAAAGTCGTCCGACTGTGGATGGAGTTTCCACACCATACCCTCTCCGGCATCTGCGGGTACAGGATAGATGTCCCACTCATATGATTTATTATTGAAATCTTCTGCTGCACAAGCAATTTGCAGCGATACTAAACAAACAGAAAACAATTTTCTCATCATAGTATCTTAATTTAAATTAGAATAATTATTTACGTTCTTTTGATTCACCTTTAGCTGTATGTGTCTGCAATGTCCAAGTAGAAAATCTCATTATACTCTGATAATCAGAACTATTATATATATGAGTAAGCCCCCATCTCAAGATTTCAGTAGGTTCTTTCTCGGCATCTGCACTACGATTCAAACCAATAGCATGTGGTGCACCCTTTACTACAGACATTATCTCAAAGTTTATTCCGTCCGGCGACCACTGAAGCGTATTCTTTTCAGGACCATCGGTAGTAATAAGAGAAGCTATACCTCCTTTGTAAGGCCAGACGCAAACTTCGTGTCCGCTGTTTGAAATAGGATTATATTCCGATTTCACATACGGGCCCATAGGATTTTCCGCAATGGCCACTCCGTGTTTGATTTCACGACCGCCCCATGTTATTTCCTCTCCCATACGTTCGCCTTTGTAGTACATATAGAACTTACCTTTATAAGGTATTATACACGGATCGTGTACCTTATGGCTGTCGAAATCACCTTTCGATACAACCTTGAATCTATTATCCTCATCACCTTCCCATTCGCCAGTATTAGAAGGTTCTAGTACAGGCTTTTCAGTCTTGACCCACGGTCCTTCGGGCGAATCGGCACATGCCATACCGATAGTATTCTTTACACGGACTGTATAGGGAGATTTTACAGCCTGATAGCAAAGATAATACTTTCCTTTCCATTCCATTACCTCAGGAGTGAAAACAGAACGGTCGTCATACTCACCTTTCTCACCACGTTTCACTGCAATTCCCTGTTCTTTCCATGTCCATCCGTCCTTTGATGTGGCATACCATATATCGCATCTGTCCCATGGAAAAACCTTGTCATTCTCTATATCTCCAGCAAATCCCTGGGTAGGTCCATAGCTCTTTGAATACCATACATAATATGTATCACCTATTTTCAGTATTGCACTCGGGTCTCTTCTGACTACGCCTTCTTCGTAAGCAAGATCACCCTTCAAGGGTTCCATCTTATACTCAAAGAACCAATTGTTGTCGTGATCCTCCCATTTCATGGCACGTTTCATAGCTGCACTTAACTTATTACCCTTAGGTATTCCCAATGAATCGGCCTTACGCTCATCATAATTCAGAACATCATCACTGGCAATAGTCTGTGTATTGCCTGTTTTTCCGCATGCTGCCAATAGCGACATCATGCCAGCTGCAAGAATAATTTTTCTCATACTATACTTTATTTTATATTAATTGTTAGTTTATTAGATTGTAATTCACTTGTTTCTGCACTGATATTCAGTACCGATGATTTTTCTGTTGCTTGAAGCATCAATATACATCTTCCCTGATATGTCATAATCTCCTTGCTTTGATATGGAGACACATTCTTTACATTTCCATTGTCTATACCCAGTAGACGGTACTCTCCATCGATGTTGAACATAAGCATCTGTTCTGTTGTCTTTACAGGATTACCTTTTTTATCTGTAAGCTGGGCTGTGACATGCAGGACATCCTTTCCATTTGCTGCGATGCTTTGTTTGTCGACCGTCAGCAATATTGAATGTTCTTTGCCTGAAGTCCTTATAGCTGTAGTGGTATTACCTAACTTATTTTTTCCTTTTGCGGTAATAGTGCCAGGCTTGTATGAGAGTACCCATTTATAAATATGATCCTCAAAATCGTCTATATATTTTTTTCCTAACGACTTACCGTTAAGGAAAAGTTCCACCTCCTCACAATTGGAATATATCTCTACAATTACCGAGTCACCTTTCTGATAATTCCAGTGAGAGTTTACATCATCCCAAACCCATAATCTTCTATCCCATTCATGTCCTTTCTTATCAGCAAAGCCATCGTTTATCGGCATATATGAAGATTTATCTGTAGTCTGTGAATATATAGCAATAAAAGGCTTGTCTGTCCACAATGATTTCATCATATCATACGAAGGCTTCACATAGCCGCACATATCCAAGAGACCACATCCTATCGACTTTTGGGGCCATCTTGAAAGACGGCTTCCACTTTCTCCCAAATAATCGACTCCCGTCCATATAAACATACCTGAAACGAAATCTCTTTCAATTACTGCTTTCCATTCGTGCCACTGACCAAGATTTTCCGTACCTATTATAGGCTTGTCAGGATAATTCTTCTTGGCATAATCATACATCACGCGTCTGTAGCTGAAACCTGCCACATCAAGTGCATCAATATATCCTGTCTCGAAGCTTATGGAAGGCAGGATGCAGTTGGCAGTAACCACTCGTGTAGTATCCATCTGACGTGTCCATGCAGCTAATTTTTGTGCTGTACGACCAATGTCGTATGCATGTTTAGGCTGAATCTTCCACATTTCTCTGATTTTTTCTTTAGAATATGGAGGCTGATTCCAGAAGTAATTACCGTTGGAATCAGCACCAAAGAAACCTGTTGCCTCGCGGCATCCTGTATAAGTCCATTCTATTTCATTACCTATACTCCACTGGAAGATACAAGCATGATTACGGCTTCTCCTCATTACGTTTTTCAAATCTCTTTCTGCCCATTCCTGGAAATGCTCACAATAACCATGAGTAGAATAGTCTTCTACCGTTTCCTTCATATTAAGCCTTTTATCTTTGGGATAATCCCACTCATCGAAGAACTCTTCCTGGACCAGAAGACCTATCTCATCGCACAAAGACAGAAACTCTTCCGCTCCCGGATTGTGCGAAAGGCGGATGGCGTTGCATCCTCCTTCCTTAAGGGTTTTCAGACGTCGGTACCACACATCGCGTATCATTGCTGTGCCAACTATACCTGCATCATGATGCAGGCATACTCCTTTTATCTTCATATTTTTTCCGTTAAGGAAGAAACCTTTTTCTGCATCAAAGTGGAATGTTCGTATACCGAAGCTGACAGTGTTTTCAGAAATGACTTCATCGCCATTCTTAATACGGGTCTCGGCTGTATAGAGGACTGGTGTCTCGACGCTCCACAAATCCGGCTGTTTTATCTCCGATACAATGTCGATAACTTTCTCCTCACCAGCATTCAAGTTTATCCTGCGGGTTTCACAGGCAGCGATATTACCTTTATTATCCTTATACACTACCTCAACAACCGCTGTTTTGGATTCGGAGTAACTGTTACACACGGTAACCTGGTTATTTACTTTAGCATATTCATCAGTAACTACAGGAGTTGTGACAAATGTCCCCCAAACCGGAATATGAAGTTTGTCGGTTACAATCATTTTAACATCCCTATATATACCGGAACCGGTGTACCATCTGCTATCAGCATAATGACTGTGATCCACCCTTACAGTCATGCGATTATCTTCATTGGGGTTAAGATAACCTGTAACATCAAAATAAAAAGGAGCATATCCCGAAGGATGACATCCAAGCTTTTTGCCATTTATCCAATACTCAGAATTATTATATACTCCATCGAACACTATATAGCATTTCTGGTTTGCGCTGATTGTTGTAGGAAATGATTTGCTGTACCATCCTATTCCTCCCTGAAGGAAAGCTACACAACCTTCGCCGGAGATGGAGTCGTAAGGCAGACCAACACTCCAGTCGTGTGGCAGGTTCACTGTATTCCAATCATCACCAGGGACATAAGAAGTATATGAATAATGAGCAGAATCTTTCAGTACGAATTCCCAATCTTTATTGAAATCAACATTTGAATCAGATGCTGAAACCTTTAGGGTTGATAATAGGATTATTAAAGCTAAAAGATTTTTATTTCTCATAATCTTAGGTTTTACATGTTTTTTGATGTCACAAAACTATATTATTTATAATATATAAGGGGGATATTAGTTGAAATAGGGTAGGAAAATACTCGTGAAGCATTTCTGTGCAGTAAATTGCTGTTTTTACACCCATTATTGTATGTGGATTTTACATCTACCTTGTATTCCACCGTCTCCTACAACCATTACAGATGATGTACCTTTCTTTCCTTTTATGGTCCTCAGGACAAACAGACAACTTCCGTTATATGTCCTTACACTATTATTTCTGATATTCAGATCATCAATTGAGGCCGAACCATTGTCAAGTCCTGCAAGTTCTAATTTATCATCAAGTATTAACCTAATATCTGAAGGCATATCAACTACTTTGTTTCCTTTCTTATCTTCGATGGAAACTTCAACATGTACAAGGTCATAACCATTGTCGGTAACTGTTTTACGGTCACAATTTACAGCAAGACGACTTGGCTTGCCGTTTGTGGATAAAGTGTCCTGCGACAAGGTTCTACCACCATCCTTACCTATAGCAATAAGTGTTCCTTTCTTGTATGGCACTTTCCACATCAATATATTATGTTCCGTGAAATCGCTGCGTTTTTTAGTTCCCAACGAAGTGCCATTCAGAAACAGCTCCACTTCAGGAGCGTTGGTATATACCTGTACCAGTATATTCTCGTCTTTATTGTAGTTCCATTTATCGCATGTATCGTACCACTCCCAACGTCTAATCCATCCTGGGCGGGGAGTATAAGTGAAACCTCCCTCGGAATTCATCTTAAACTCACTGTCCTTTTCTGGTATAGTCACTATATGGGTTTTCGGAGAGTCTTTCCACAGACATTCAAAGAAATGACCACGCGCTGTCTTGTTCCCTGAAAAATCGAAGAAAGAACAATTTCCACCCCTTGCAGGCCATGGACCATTCTCGCCAAGATAGTCGAATCCTGTCCACACGAAGATTCCCGCTATGTACTTCTTGTCGGCCACGGCTGTCCATTCAAAGAGCTGACCTACATTCTCCGAACCGATAATAGGCTGATAAGGATATAACTTATGGTCGACTTCATAATATTTGTCTTTATAGTTATATCCCACGACGTCAAGCACATCAGTATAACCCGAAAGACGTGAAACGGAAGGGACTACAACTCCCGAAGTGACGGGACGGGTGGTATCCACATCCTTAACCCAACGGGCAAGAACAGCGGCTGTTTCAGCCAAATCGTCTTTTCCTCCGGACAGACGATTGAACTCTTTCAGTATAGACTTGTTGTCTGTTTCCGGGTCGCCCGTATGGATAAGTCCCTTGAAGCCCTTATTGTCTTTGCTCGATGCCCAGTAATATGGATAAGTCCATTCTATTTCATTGCCTATACTCCACAATATCACGCAAGGATGATTTCTGTCTCGTCTGATGAACGACTTGAAGTCGTGCTCGGCATGCGTATCGAAGTATCTGGTATATCCTATTGATATGCTGTCGGGCGCATCTTCTTTAGCTCGCTCCGTAATCCACTTTTTCTTTGCCACCTTCCATTCATCGATAAATTCATTCATAACAAGAAGCCCAAGGCTGTCGCACATTTCCAACAGACTTTCCGAATGCGGATTATGAGCTGTACGTATGGCATTGCAGCCTATGGAACGCAGTTTCAGAAGTCGTCGCAACAGGGCATCATCGTATGCGGCAACTCCCATACATCCCAAGTCGTGATGTATGTTCACTCCTTTTATTTTTACAGACTTTCCGTTAAGAAGAAAACCTTCTTCCGTATCGAATTTAATGTCGCGGATTCCGAATTTTGTTATTTTCGTATCCATCACACACCCGTCGGAAGCTATTAGAGTTGTATGAAGCTCATACATCGAAGGCGTTTCAAGACTCCAGAGATGACAATTGTCCAGTTCTACAGATGCTGTGAACTTATTGAAATCGCCTTTGAGAGCAACAAAATTATCAGAAATAGAAGCTATTGTCTTGCCGTCGTACACTACTTCGTGCTTCACAATGACTCCTTTCACACCTGCTCCTGCATTCTTCACTTCACATACTATATTCACCTTCGAACGGTCACCTACCTGAGGTGTAGTGACGAATATACCATCATAAGGTATATAGAGTTCGTTTCTTAATATAAGACTCACATTCCTGTATATACCGGCACCGACGTACCATCGGCTGTCGGCATACGCTCTTCTGTCAACGCAGACAGTGATTGTATTAATCGAACCTTTTGGTTTCAGATATGGAGTAAGTTCATATTCAAATCCCACATATCCATTAGGACGGAATCCCAACAGATGCCCGTTTATCCAAATCTTTGAGTTATTATATACACCTTCGAAATGAATGAAGACTTTTTTCCCATTCATATCATCTGAGGTGAGAAAATTCTTCCTGTAAATACCCACACCGCCTGGTAGGAAACCATTGCTTCCTGCTGTCTGAGTCTTGGTATATCCTTCGCTGATACTCCAGTCGTGGGGCAAACGCACATCCTGCCACTTTATATTAGGGTCTAAGAATAAAGTGTCCTGAGACACGAAGCCTGCGAGTTTGCTGAATTTCCAATGGAAGTTAAAATCCACTTTAGTGGAGTTTCCAGCATAACTGAATCCAGACAGTAAGATAGCTAAGACTGTGATAATGTTTTTTATGGTCATATTCGATTTCAGATAAATGATATTAGTGATTAAAAATAATTACTATAGTCGAAAAACTAAAAAAACTCTCCATTCATAATTTAAGTATCAAAGGAGAGTTTCATCATTTAAAAAGTAAAACATTTTATAAAGTAACACCTTGTTTCAGAATAGCTATTTCACGATAGCCTTTCTTTTCGTTAAGTGCCTGCTTGCCGCTTGCCACTTCCACAACAAAGTCTATAAAACGTCTGCTTAAAGATTCCATGCTTTCTCCCTCTACCAGAGTTCCGGCATTGAAATCAATCCACGTATGTTTCTGCTCGTACAGCGGTGTGTTAGTCGAAACCTTCACTGTTGGAACGAATGTTCCGAACGGTGTTCCGCGACCTGTTGTGAATAGTACGATATGGCATCCGGCAGAAGCAAGAGCCGTACTGGCAACCAGGTCGTTGCCTGGTGCGCTCAACAGGTTAAGTCCGTGTGTTGTGACACGGTCGCCATATTTTAGCACATCTTCAACCATCGAACTTCCCGACTTCTGTGTACATCCCAATGATTTCTCCTCCAGCGTTGAGATACCTCCCGCCTTATTTCCCGGCGAAGGATTTTCATATATAGGCTGGTCGTTGCGGATGAAGTAGTTCTTGAAGTCGTTTATCATGGCTACTGTATCATCGAATATCTCCTTCGTGCGGCAACGGTTCATGAGTAGTGTCTCGGCTCCAAACATTTCAGGAACCTCTGTTAGGACTGTTGTTCCGCCCTGAGCTACAAGATAGTCCGAGAATACTCCGAGCATAGGATTGGCAGTGATACCAGACAGTCCGTCTGAACCGCCACACTTAAGCCCTATACGCAGTTTTGACAGAGAAATATCTGTGCGCTTATCTTCTCTGGCTATGACATACATCTCGCGTAGGAGCTTCATGCCCTCTTCTATCTCGTCATCTACTTTCTGGGATACGAGGAAACGTACTCTGTCGGCATCATACTCGCCAAGAAACTCGCGGAAGGCTTCAGGCTGGTTGTTCTCACAGCCAAGGCCTACAACAAGTACTGCTCCAGCATTAGGGTGAAGAACCATATCGCGCAATATCTTACGAGTATTCTCATGGTCGTCGCCCAACTGCGAGCATCCGTAATTGTGAGGAAAAGCAATGATAGAGTCAACCCCTTCACAGCCTGTTTCCTTACGAAGCTGCTCAGCCAACTGGTTTGCTATTCCGTTCACGCAGCCCACTGTAGGAATAATCCATATCTCATTACGTATGCCAGCTTCTCCGTTGGCGCGTAAATATCCTTTGAATGTACGGTTCTCGATCGCGAAAATCTGTTTCTCGAACTTCGGTGCGTAAGTATAAGTACTCAGACCGGAAAGGTTCGTCTTGACAGTTTTCTCGTTCAGCAGATGTCCTTTCCTGACTTCCTTTACAGTATGCGATATGGGGAAACCGTATTTTATCACCATATCACCTTTTGTAAAATTCTTCAAGGCAATCTTATGACCGGCAGGTATATCCTCCATTAATTCTATGGAATTGCCGTTCACCTCTATTACAGTCCCTTTGGACAATGAGTGCAGTGCCACAGCCACATTGTCCGCAGGGTTTATCTGGATATATTCAGTCATAATAAACTAACATTTATAAAATGAAGAATACTAGCAGAAGTATCAACCTACAAGGCCTTTTACTGTCTGGAGCATTCCTTCACTATGAATTTTGTTGATGTAGTAAACTACACGGTCTGCCAGACCCTGAATAGCATTAAGGTCTTCACCCCAGATGGAAGTATCGGCAAGAACAGTCTTCACAAGATTTTCTACCGAGCCCTCGTTCCACAGACGAGTAAGCATTTCCATGATTTCAGGAGCATCGTTAGGAACTATTTCAACTCCATCGGCACGCTTTCCTCCCTTATAGTATACCATGATGGCTGCAAGACCGAGTACGAGCCCTTCAGGAAGTACTCCCTTACGTTTCAGATATTCCTTCACACCTGGCAGGTCGCGTGTAGCATACTTAGAGAATGAGTTAAGCATGATTGATGTTACTTGATGGTCAACGAAAGGATTGTTGAAACGTTCCAGAACGTCTTCGGCAAACTTCTTGAGTTCTTCTTTCGGCAGGTTAAGAGTTTCCATCAACTCGTCGAACATCACACGTTTGATGAATTTACCTATCACCTCATGCTGGCATGCGTCTCTCACGATATTAACCCCCGAAAGGAATGCCACTGGCGACAATACAGTGTGAGGACCATTAAGAAGAGTCACCTTGCGTTCATGATAAGGCTCTTCCGACGGAACGAACAGTACGTTCAGTCCCGCCTTGTGTGCAGGAAATTCTTCGGCAACGGATTCCGGTGCTTCGATTACCCACAGATGAAAAGCCTCACCCTGTACGACTAAATTATCATCAAAATTAAGCTTAGTTTTTATGTTGTCTATGTCTTTACGAGGGAATCCCGGCACAATACGGTCCACCAGTGTGGCATATACTCCACAAGCTGTTTCAAACCATGTCTTGAATTCTTCGCCAAGGTTCCACAATTCAATATACTGATAGATTGTTTCCTTCAGTTTGTGACCATTGAGGAAGATAAGCTCACATGGGAAAATGATAAGACCTTTTGACTTGTCGCCGTTGAAATGTTTGAATCTGTGATAAAGTAACTGTGTCAGCTTGCCGGGATAAGAACTTGCTGGAGCATCGTCGAGCTTGCACGACGGATCGAAGTTGATACCTGCCTCAGTAGTGTTCGAGATTACGAATCTCATCTCAGGCTGTTCTGCCAGTGCCATAAAATCATTATACTGGCTGTATGGATTGAGAGCACGGCTGATAACATCAATCATTCTGAATGAGTTTACCATCTCGCCATTATTCAGTCCCTGAAGATTGACATGATAAAGACAGTCCTGAGCATTAAGGGCATCAACCATACCTTTATCTATAGGTTGCACAACTACAACAGTGCTGTTAAAATCTGTCTTTTCATTCATATTCGAGATAATCCAGTCGATGAACGCACGAAGAAAATTACCTTCGCCAAACTGTATGATACGTTCCGGACGCATTACCTTTACTGCAGTCTTACTATTTAAAGCTTTCATCGTAATGTCAAAAATTAAAATTCTAAGATTAAAATTCAACCAACATTCTGAATACCTTACCAGGATTTTCCGACCATTTCTGCAGAGCCTCGCCTGCCTCTTCAGGTTGCACTACGGCAGAGATAAGTTCGTTCATCGGACAGTTGCCATTCTGAATATAATGTATCACGGCACGGAAATCTTCAGGCATTGCATTGCGGGAGCCGCGTATGTCGAGTTCTTTCTGAACAAAATATTTTGTCTGGAAAGCCACTTCACTCTTTGCATAACCAATACATGTCACACGACCTGTAAAACCAACAATGTCGATAGCAGTTACGTATGTGATAGGGCTACCCACGGCTTCTATCACCACATCAGCCATATAACCGTCAGTAAGTTCCCTTACTCTTTCAACCACATTTTCTGTTTTTGAATTGATAACCATTGATGCTCCTAAATGTTTTGCAAGGGCAAGCTTATCGTCGTCAATATCTAGAGCAATTACTCTTGCACCGCGGAGTGATGCTCTAACTATAGCTCCAAGTCCTATCATTCCGCAACCAATCACAGCAACAGTATCAATATCAGTTACCTGTGCTCTTGACACGGCATGAAAACCGACGCTCATAGGCTCAATCAACGCACATTCCTTATCCGAAAGACCGGCTGCCGGAATAACCTTTGTCCATGGAAGAACAAGAAACTCCTGCATCGAACCGTTACGCTGAACTCCCAATGTTTCATTATGTTCACAGGCATTAACACGTCCGTTGCGGCATGAAGCACACTTTCCGCAGTTGGTATATGGGTTTACAGTTACGTTCATTCCTTTCACAAAACCGGTAGGCACGCCTTCGCCTATTTCCTCTATCACAGCTCCCACTTCATGTCCCGGTATTACAGGCATCTTGACCATAGGATTTCTTCCCAGGAAAGTATTAAGGTCAGAACCACAGAATCCGACATATTTGATACGAAGTAAAATTTCTCCGGCTCCAAGTGTTGGTTTAACTATATCAGCTACTTGAACCTTTCCGGCTTCAGTAATTTGTACAGCTTTCATAATCTATGTATTTATTTAAATTTGTTATTGTATTAATTTAATGTTGTTTTTTCTCTATTTTATATCCCCTCCAGCCATAATAAGCCGTAAAGAAGAAACATATCAAAGGTATTATATATGCCATCTGATAGAAGTCAGCGTTATGATTCATCACAAATGCGGTAAACTGTGGGATACATGCATTACCTATAATAGCCATTACAAGGAATGCCGAACCACTCTTGGTATCCTCGCCAAGGTCCCGGAGTGCAAGTGAGAACTGAGTAGGATACATGATTGACATGAAAAACGACACTGCAATCATGGCATAGAGCCCTGTCATACCACCGAACATGATAATCACTCCACACAATATTATATTTACTATAGCGTATGTAAGCAGCATATCCTGAGGCCTGAATTTCGCCATGAGCATAGTACCTATCCATCTGCCGGCAAGGAAAGCCAACATATACAGTCCGAAAAATGTGGTTGCCTCATCCTCTGGCAGACCTGCATACATGCAGCAGTAAACTAAGAACAGACTGTTAATAGCTGTCTGTCCTCCGTTATAGAAGAACTGTGCTATGACTCCCCATCTCAGATGCTTACGTTTCAACACTGAAAAGTTGATAAGTTTGCCTTTCTCACCGTGTGACTCCTCCTTGTCAATATCAGGAAGCTTATACAGTGCAAACACCACAGCAAGAATAATCAGCAGCACGGCAAGAATCAGATAAGGCATCTTCATGGAATCTGTCTCCATTTGAATAAATTCTTCCCAGCCTCCTGGGAAGTCGGCAGGCAGCGTTTCGCGCGTATAGTTCTGTCCGGTAAGTATAAGCTTGCTCAGAAACATCGCGGAGATAAAAGCACCAAGTCCGTTGAACGACTGTGCAAGATTCAGTCTTCTCGAAGCAGTGTCGTGCGTACCCAAAGCTGTCACATACGGATTGGCAGCCGTCTCAAGGAAACACATTCCCGTTGCCATAATGAAGAAGATTACAAGATATGCCCAGTATTCCTTAATCTCGGCTGCAGGAAAGAAAAGCAGACCTCCAATGGCTGCAAGAATGAGACCGACAATTATACCAAACTTATAGCTGAAACGTTTCATAAACATAGCTATCGGTATGGGAAACAGGAAGTAGGCCAGCCAATAGGCAGCTTCTGTGAACGAAGCCTCAAAGGCATTCAACTCACAGGTTTTCATCAACTGCCTAATCATTGTAGGCAACAGGTTACTGCTGATAGCCCACATGAAGAACAAGCTGAATATCAGTAAAAGCGGTATAAAATATTTGTTTTTCATTCTGACATGTTTTTAATATAAGGTAACTCAGGCAGATTCTTGAAACCGTAGAAGGCTTTCGCATTCTCGCCCAAGAAAAGTTTTTTGCTCCTCTCTTCCAATTCTTTTGATTTAATCACAAAGTCGTACGACATCTTGTAGGTGATGGCTGTAATTGTGCGCGGATAGTCGGAACCCCACATCAGTTTCTCGAAACCGACAAGATCGGCAGCTTCGTTGATGGCCCTTATAGCACCGTTGAACGGATAGAACTCGTCATTGAACAGCCATGTGATACCGCCAGACTCAATCATTACATTTTTATGTCGGGCAAGCATTATCTGCTTCTTCCAGTCCGGTTTTGTAACCATGCCGAAATGACCGATAGCTATCTTCAAACCCGGACATTCTGAAATGATTTCTTCCATCTCGCCAACCTGGAGGTCTCCCTCTATCATATCTATGGAAAGAATCACTCCCTTATCTTCCATTAGATGAAACATCTTCATCATTTCGTCCGAATTGAGCATCACCCTTCCGTCCTTTAGCTGCAGACGGTGTCCTGGAATCTTTATGGCCTTAAACCCTTTGTCTATAAGTTCAACAGCCTGATTAAAGTAACCCTGCTTCCTGAATTCACACATACCGCACACGAAAAACCTGTCGGGATAATTTGTCATGACCTCTAGTAGATAGTCATTCTGTATGCCATCGATATACTCCTGCGTGACAACTGCTCCGCCAACCTGAGCATAGTTCATATTTGCTAGAAAAACCTCTGCCGTATTTCTTCCGTCTATCATAAAAGGGGGGAGCATTTGTCTCACCTCCCCCATAAACAATGATTGGCCATTCTCTGTAGTTTTTATTTTCAGGCCATCTACTTCAGTATCCTGATAAAGCCACAGATGTGAGTGAGCATCAATTATTGTATAATCCATAGCAACAGTATTTATGAATTTGCCCAACTTACTCTTTGCTGATCGCCTATTATCTCCTTAACCTTTTCCACAAGACTCCAGTCAATAGGTTCCTCAATGTATTTTATATTCTGAAGTACAGATTCTGATTTTGCCGAACTAAACAGTGTTGTAGGTATTCTTGGGTTACTAACAGAGAACTGCACTGCAAGCTTCTCGATAGGATATCCCTGTTCCGCACAATACTTCGCAGCCTTTGCACATGCCTCAATCAGTGATTTTGGGGCCGGATGCCATTCAGGAACACCTCTCTGTGTGAGAAGTCCCATACCAAATGGTGAAGCGTTTATCACTCCTACACCCTTTTCATCGAAATAATCGAGGAAATCAACAAGCTTATCATCGTTCAGCGAATAGTGACAGAAGTTCAGCACTGTCTCTACTGTACCTGGAGCTACATGATCAATAACCCATTTCAAGTTTTCAAGCTGAAGGTCAGTTATACCTACATGTCCGACAATTCCTTTTTCCCTCAGTTCCACCAGTGCAGGCAATGTCTCGTTCACTACCTGATTCATATCCGAGAACTCCACATCGTGAACATTGATAAGGTCGATATGGTCGATATTGAGCCTTTCCATACTTTCGTATACACTTTCTTGTGCGCGCTTGCCTGAATAGTCCCATGTATTCACACCATCCTTGCCATAACGTCCCACCTTGGTAGAAAGTATGAACGATTCTCTTGGCAACTCCTTGAGAGCCTTACCCAATACTGTTTCTGCCTTATAATGCCCGTAATATGGAGAAACATCAATAAAGTTCAGTCCATGTTCTACTGCTGTAAAAACAGACTGTATAGCATCACTTTCTTTAATAGAATGAAAAACTCCACCCAACGAAGATGCACCATAACTCAATACAGGCACTTTCAGTTCTGTCTTTCCCAATTCACGATATTCCATTTTGATAAATAATTTAAAGGTTAATTTTTTACTCTGTTTATTCTTCTTATTATTCATACAGATAGAACATGCGTTCCATCATCTGCCATTTCTCGTCCGATGTGGCTCCCTCGGCACACTGCTGGAATTTTGCTACATATTCCTCCCATTCGGCCTGACGAGGCAGAGTGGCAAGCTTTGCCATTGCTGTATCCCAGTCAAAATTCAGAGGAGTTTCCACTATCATAAAAAGTTTAGACCCCAATATGTATATTTCCATTTCCAGAATTCCCACCTCACGTATTCCAGCACGTATCTCAGGCCATGCCTCTTCCTTACTGTGAGCCTTCCTGTAAGCTTCAATCAATTCCGGATTGTCACGCAGACTCAAAGTCTGACAATATCTCTTCACAGGCTGAGAATAGCTTTTTACTTTATATCCTTCTGTCTTCATGATATTATTATATTATTGATGTTAATTATATTTTGATATTATTATTGTTAGTATGCCAGTTCTATTTTCATCACTGCTGTTTCCCTTTCGACGATGCTAAACTATAAAGTATTCTACAGATGGACAGAGGAGATTTTCAAAAAAGAAAGAGGAGATATTATACCCCCTCTTTTTCGACATTTTTACCCCTCATGAGGAAATAAAAAAGTTATCCCAAACTTTATATAAATCAAAACAAATTGAACTGCATACCTGTATAGAAAAATCCCTGGTTGGATTTCGGATTCCAGTAGGTCATCACTGTCAATGGAATTTCATATTCCATTATCTGTAACTTATAAATGACATTCAAAGAAACCTGAGTAATACCTGCCGATTCGGCATACATGGTTCTGTTTACCATTTCCCCACTCTCATTTCTTGAGTTTCTCAATGCGAAAGCTGTTCCAACGCCCGAACCAACCTTCAGATTTTCATTCTGATAGATGGTATAGCCCACATAAACGAAACTGGAGTATATATTCTTGTTGTTGTACAGATCTCTGTCGCGACCGTAAATAAGTGTAGAAAGACTTAGCTCCAGCGGAAATTTCCTATTACCTGTATAATTAGCCATTAGATCCATAAAACGCCCAGTTTCATCAGGCTTATAGTTGAAGAACTCATTATTATTATATGTAGCCCCGGGAGAGAAATTATATGTATCTATAACCTTTATCTGAAACCTGCCATGAGTATATGCAATATACTGGCTCAGCTCCTTATAACTCCCCTTAGTGTTTGCCCCGCCAAGAAAACCGGCAGCAAACATTCCTGATGGATCGGAAACAGATAAATCGGATGACAGAATCAGTCCGTCAGCCACTTCAATACCACGCCAGAGAATCATGTTCTGTAGAGTGGTTTTCATGTGAAGCTGAGCCTGCGCATTCACTACACCCATAAAAACCCAAAGAGCGATTGTAAATATTTTCCTGATAAGAAATTTCTTTTTACCTATATTACAAGTCATACAGCATGAACTGATTTATTGTTCAAAAAGTTTTAAATATTCGTATAAAAAAATGAGGAAGACTAATCCCCCTCATTTTCTTACGATTATGGATAGATTTATTATTGCTTAGTCCAAGTTACATTATTATTGGTATATTCTCCATGTGTTCCATTAAAACTAGCATCCGCTTTGCTGTCCGGTCTGTTTTCTGTTTCAATAAGTCTGATAGCTTTAATCTGGGCTCCGCCATTGGCATGTTCAATTGAGAATTTACCAACAGTTGGGGCATCACTGACATTTCCTGCACCTTGAGAATTCATATACCATTTACCTTCTGCTGTTATCACATTATAGTCAGAAACCAAATTTTCAGGGCTTACACCATCTTTAATCCATACCTTAAAAATATCTTTGTTGGATGTTGCTACTGGATCTGCAAAACGTACTGTAAGAGCAGGATTACCGGCAGTTACATACTCGCATTCAAATTTATAATTGGCTGTTGTACGCAATTTGAATTCCTTAGAGATGTATTTTTTACCTCCTGTTGGAGCTGACACATTCAAGATACCGTCTTCTGTAGAAGCAACACCTTCTAATGTAGATGGATCGTAGAAATCACCGGCAGCAGCGATATCAGCGAAATTAAGCTCCCATGTTGTGTTATGTGCTAAGTCTACAGTTGCTGACTCGATTTTGATATTTGCAGTTTTACCATTTTCAGCTGTTGTCAAATCACCGACAGCATAGTCTGTATTATAAATAACTGTAATCTGTTCATCATTACTATAAATCTTATCACCTAAAGTAAGAGTAATATTTTTTCCTGACACTGTACCTGAAGAAACTGGTATTTCTACTCCAGCAACCGATACTTTAAAAGCACTTTTTACTGCTTCAGTGAATGTACCGGCAACATCCTTATCAAGTGTAAGAACTACACGGTCGTTACCGGTAGTAGGATCTGTAACAATTTCTTGTGCACTTGCTACAATAGCAGTTGTTTGTTCTTCAACTACAGGAGGCTGACCGCCTTCTTTCAATTCAATTGTTACAATCTGACCTTTAGTAATAGTCAGGTTTTCGCCACTGAATGTATAAGTTTCATTACCAGAAGTCTTTGACAATTCCAAGGTAAATCCACCAGTAAATGTCACAGGAGGTACAACCATTGAGTATTCCTTTGCATTGGCATTAGCATCATTAGGACCGACAAATGTTCCCTCTTTAGCAGATAGTGTTATTACGTTAGAACCGGATTCCACTGTCAGATTTCCAGAAGCATCAATTTTTACGTTTCCGGCAATATTTACTCCTTGAGCAGTAAGCTTAATAGCTGTAAGGTCAGTCAGATTATTTTTAAACCTAATCAATCCACAAGTGTTTTGAAACGACAGCGATTTGTTTTCGTCTGTTGCGGTAGCAAAAGAAATGTTTGCTTTTGCATCGAATCCCCAAACCGGAGCCGTCTGAGCTGCTGGAAGTGTAGTAGTAACAGCGCCATCTAAAATCAAAGCCTCAGCATTATAAGGATAAAGAGCAGTATATGAATCGGCAGGAGTAGCCTTTCCCGTAAATGTAACAATAGATTTTCCACCTTCTGCAGTAGTAAATTTATTGTTTTCAGCACCAGAGAAGATATTGATAGCATCACCGGCGGTCCACCATACCTGAGTTCCATTCTGTAAAGAAGTACGGCTTGAAGACGTACCTGCAATAAAAGTCATTTCCTGTGGACTACTTACTGTATTTAAATTAGACAATTCATCTTTTGTACAAGACTGGAACATTACAATAGTCATCAATGTAAATCCACAAAAAAGCATTGTATTTTTCATGATTAAACAATTTTATTAATTAAAAAATCACATCACTTGTATTTTCTTATTTTTTTAATCCGGCTTCCATTCAGTTCCATCGTTCTCGAAACCTCCGTGTTCACCATCAGTCAAATCGGAATCTATAGTAGGAACCACGGTCAGAGTAATCGACATCAGCGTTTCTCCTTCATGTTCTTCGCCACTTCTTGAAAATCTTGATACCACAGCAGGTATATGCTTAGCAGTAATGACAGTCTCACCGGCCTTATTGTATGTAGTAATCCATCCATCCTTATCAATAGTTGCCACATCAGGATTTGAAGATTTCCATTCCACCTTATTATCGGTAGAATAATCAGGTTCTACAGCTATTTGCAGCTGATATGCCTTATCTCTTCCAAAGTCAAGTTTCAACGATTTGTTGCCGTTTTCATCCACCTCTATATCATCGGTTACTGCAATTTCAACTTTTTCAGCAGGCACCACGGGCACAGCCACCATACATGCGGCACTTTTAATACCATTACCAGTATCAACAGACACACCTATATTTGAATTCCTACCGCTTTTCTTAGCCTTTACAGTACATCTGTATTTATCATCCGAAGGTGTAATTTCCAATACATCTGGGAATGAAGTTCCCCATACTATTGACTTATAACCGGTATAAGGGAAATTGTCCCTGGTTATATTTATACCCAATTCCACTGTTTCTCCATATGGTAAATCAATCATACTAACAGGCATATTATCCGTCTGCCCAGCTTTATAAACTACATATTCTATTTTTATATTCTCTGCTGGCGTACCGTCACCTCCTTCTAACGAAGCAACGTCTTTTTCACATGAAATAATCATAAGCTGAAAGCATAGAAATATCAGCAAGTTACGCACAGACAGATCTCTTGGTTTTATATTAACCATAATTCATATTGTTTAAAGTCAAACCAAAAATCTTTAGTATAAAAGGCATAAAAGAGAAAGCCCCTGATATGCCTTAACATCCTGAAAACAAAACAATTCACCCTTATTAAATACGGAATCAGAAAAAAATGCCATCACTTTAGGACATATATTTCTGATTTACTATCTTCAATCACAATAAATAAACAACTAAATCTAATTACCGAATCTATAATTTAACACCTAAAAAATTATTTAACTTTTTCAATTTTCACATCGTCAAACAGTACAGCGCCACCATTTCCCAATCCAGGCACCATAGTAAAACGATATACATAACCGTTTTCTTTCAGTTTGAATTTCACTTTTGTTTCCTGATAGTTCTTACGGTCTTTCTTCACATTAGAAATTGCAATTTCTTCAAGTTTGCCTGAATCAGGATTATAATATTCCATACGGAAGAAAGGCTGCTCACCCCATATATACTTGGTATAACCAGTAATTTCATATTCGGCGCCTGCTTCGTATGTAATATTAAACTGTTGCCACATTCCGACTCTCACTTCTACGGCATGATTGCCACTATGTGCTTTCTTGACATCAACGATATCGTTGGTCTTATTTTCCCATACCTGCCATCCTGTCAAGTCACCTGTTTCAAAATCACCATTTTTGAATTCCTGAGCGTATGCAGAAGTCATCATCATTCCGCAAGCCATCATTGCTAAAATTTCTTTTTTCATTTTTCTAAGGTTTTAAAATTTAAGACTTAATGTATTTATTAGAATCACTCTTCTATTGGCACCAACTTATAAGCTCTGACCCAGTCATAATAGGTTGTACTTTTTTCTTTGTCCTTCAAATCATCTTCTGTAGGAACTTTAGGCTCCCAGTCGTATGTTTCTGTAACTATGTGTATGAACATTGGTCTATCAAAAGGAGTATCTGTAAATTCTGTTGTCGGTTTGATAGTGTACATATATTTACCGTCATAATAGAATTTCACGGTATTTGCATCTACCCACCAACATCCGTAGGTATGAAAGTCTTCTGCCGAAGGGTCAGTTTCATAAGACTCTACATCCGAACGGTTTGAAGTATAACTCGTTCTTTTCCCTCCCTGTTCCTGATACCAGTAATGAGCATTACTATTCATCTGCATATTCCATTTTTTATTCCATGGGTTATCCGGATTAACAGTTCCTATCACCCCCATAGTCTCGATAATATCCAGTTCCTGACTGCTCCAAGTTCTTATTTCCTTACCATCTTTAATTATTTTCTTTTCAACGGGACGATTGGAAAGCCAGAAAGTAGAGGACATGGTAGTGAGCGAAGCCTTCATCCTTGTCTCATAATATCCATAGTGAGCCTGGTTCTTTACAGAAGCAACCGCCCCACCGGCAAGGCTATATTTATCACCCGGTTTTCCGTCAAGTCCTTCCGTTGGCGACAAAACTGTATTGGTTATACGAAGACAACCTTTCTTGACACTCACGTTTTCGGCCTTAAATGTTGCAGGCGGACGACCATTAGTCCAATAAGGACTTTTCGCATGCCATTTTGAAGCACTTAAACGTCTGCCATTGAATTCATCTGTATAATCCTCGTTAACTACCCATTTATAACCTTTAGGAGCCTCGGGCAAATTCTTGATATGCTCTTCAGCTAAATAATATTCCTTATCATTATTATTTATAGCATAAGATGATAAGACTAAAGATGCGGCAAATAAACACGATACTGCTTTTCTCATAACTTTGTAGTTTTAGATTTTTGTTACATGACAAAAGTATTTAAGTTTCATGAAAGCAATAAGGGGGATTTACATCGTAAAAGGTGGGGTAAAATTCCACCACCCTCTGATACACAATAATTTCACTCCTTAAAACAATTGTTTTACGATTTGCTATGATTTACAAAACCTGACAAAAGAATAATACCAGACCACAAGTATATTTACATAATAGCTACTGTTTGAGAAAATTTTCACGACATGAAAAGAGAAAAAATCAATCGAAAAAATGCGGGCAAGTTTAAGGTTAAAATTGCCTACGTTCTAAACAAATATATTACTACCCCTAAAAAAGATGTGCTCTGAGAAGAACACATTTCTCAAAAAGACAAAAATAAAACACAAAAAATCTATTTATAAAAAAAGCTCACATCTATAATATCTGCAACATTTTTACAATATTCCTTGAATGACGATGCTTTGGGATGATCTATACACAGTGCAATCTGTGATGTAGACGAAAAACGTCCTGTCCCGTCAAGAAACGCTGTAAGCTCAGTCGGCAGGAGCATACTACCTATGTCTGAGTTTACGTCAGTCAGAACGACTGTATTTACAGCTCCCACTGTAGATACATCAAGACAATCAAGTGCCGGAAGATTTGCGAAATGCAATTTCCCTATCATATTCCCGCTATTGGCGGTCTGAAGAGATACACTCTCCAATGAAGGGCAACCGGATATATAAATCTCACTGCAAAATATCGAAGTTTCACTCACATCATCATGCAGTATAACGGATGGAATAACTAGCGTCTGAAGCAAGCTGTTATCCTCCACGCTAAGTACCTTCAATGATGAAGCAGAACTTAAATCCATCCCTAATGGCGTATCAATATTAGAAATAGAAAAGCTTGAAACTCCAGCCGATGGTTTGACATACGACATAGAATAATGTTGGGACTTCACTCCCGAGATATCTACTTTTCCTCTGAAGCCCGGATTTGATAATATATACTCCACGCCCTCAAGGTTGGCTGTCTGCGACAGGATTATCAAGTCGTTCCCTTCGGTTATCCTCTTTGTAACATCAATCTCCGAGGAGGAGACAAACACTGACGGGAAATTTTTGTAAAGATACAAGCGAAGCATAGGGTCCGGAATCTTTCTGTTTATGGAATATTCAGTGTAATTTCCATCCTGATCCGCCATAACTACCAGACATTTATTTGACATAGCTTTGTAGAATGCAGGAATGACATCAGTGTTCCATTTTGCAAAATAAGGCAACTTCAGATATGTAAGACTCCTGCAAAGAGCCGTAGTACCGTCGGCCGACATAAGATTGACATATGAAGTAATACCGTCATTGCCGCGTAAAGCTACCGACTTTATCTCTTCGGGCAAATCACCAAAGTCAAATACAGTGAAGTCGTTATACTCAAGGTTTACCTCTATGAGAGAAGGGAAACTCCTCAGGCCACTTATCGATGTAAGTCCGCATCTGCTCAAGTTCAAAGAAGTGGTATTGAGAACCTGATTGTCACAAATCAGTTCTCCGTTTTCATTGAAACTGAAACCTTTCTGAATCAGGACATCGCGCAACTTCGCGTCGAACCCCACTTCTGAGACTTCGAAATCAGCAATCTCAGTGTCATCCTTGCACGAGATGAACGGGAAGCACATAATAATCAGAATATAAAAGCTAATAAAATTCCTCATAATAATCAGTTTTGTGGTAATAAGACAATATTATCAATCCAAGCCAAGTCGTTCAGCCCTTCGCACACAATGGCACACCCTACTTTTTTTCCTGAAGAATTGAAATCGAAAGATACGGCTTTATAATTGCCGGGAGAAGAAAATTCTTTTTCACATATCGTTCCTGATGGCATATCCTGTATCAGAACCTTTAACTTACATGCACCTTCGGTCTTTACATCGGCCAAGAAGCGATAAGTCCTGCCACTCTCCATGTCGACCCTCTGCATTAGTCCTGCATGACCGGATATACAGGCTGCATTATTACCTGCATTGTCAGTCTTGACAGACACGGTTCCACGCTTGCTTAATGGCTGCCATGCCGAAAGTCCATCGCTGAAGGTTCCATTCTGTAAGGTAGAGACAGTATATTTCTCAACTTGAAGAATCATGGACGATACGTGACCTCCTCCGTCGGAAAAGGTGACATCGACATTATTATCACCATTCCTCAGCAACTGTATGTCGAACGGCACTTCTATCATACCGAAAAATATACTGCGATTGCTCTGGTTATAGCCCTTCCAGTTGTCGGGAACACTCACAGCGGTACCGTTAATCTTCACCACCGGCTTTCTGGAAGCTGAGACAGGACGACCTATTGACATTCGCAGACATGCTCTACCCGAACCTGACTTTATTCCCGTGAAAGGGAACGAAAGGGACGATCCAGCGGAAATTGGTTTCAGATACTCACTGCTGTAATATTTTTTCCTGATAATGGAATTGGTATATTCCGCTGACGCTACATCAGCCACAAGAATAATGGTCTGATTGGGGATTATGGAAACACTTTCCGGAATGGACGGGATATTCTGTTCCGAATATTCTATACCCGAGTTGTAATTAACATATAAAGAACGCTTTGTGACATTCGATACATCCTTCCAGCTATTCTTATTGTTCAGATATACAGTCTGTGGGGTATCATCAAGATTATCAAGGGCAATATACAGTCTGCCGCCGTCCTTGAATGCCTGCACCTGAATATCAGGATTATTGCTGGTTATGTCAACACGATCACCCTTTACATTTTTCCAAAGTTCGAAGAAATATTTCTTGTCATTCAGCTTCCACTCTGTATTCTTCAAGTCCTGAGGATTGTCCGGTATGAATAATGCCGCACAATAGGAGCTATAATTATTGGCAGCAGTGATATGCCACTCAGCCTTATCTGATACGAAAGGTATTGCTATAAGCAGATTATCCTGGCGCTCTAGAAGATTGAATAGAAAATGATTGAAAGAAGACACAGACCTGACACTCTGCAAAGGACGGTAAAATTCGTCATCAAACTCATTGTCTATTCCACCAAATTCCGAGCACACAAGGGGTTTCGGACTGCCGAATCTGATGGAGGTATATGCCTCAATCATATCAAGCACAGCCTCAGAGTTACTTCCTGAGCGTTTAGAATCAGTCCCTGTAACGTTTATACCATCATAAAGGTGTACGGAAAACGCATCCATGTATTCACCGGCACGGTCAATAAACATTTTCATTCGGGTATTCCAGTAATTGAAATTTCCGTCTTCCCAAGCAGGATATGCAGCAGCATAACCTATCACCTTCATTTTTCCATTCAAGCGTGGGTTATTATGTATATGCTTACCTATTGAAGCATAAAAATCGGTCATCAATTCACGCATGGCCTGACCTTTAATTGTGAAGTACACATCATCTGCATGAACAAATGGTTCGTTGAGTGGTTCAAAGAACTCAGGAACTCTTTCACTATTGGAATAGTACTCAGCTGCCCATACGCCTGCAGCCTCAATGTCAATTCCACCTTGAATGGTCTGTATATTGGGATGCTCGGTAGCTATATATCTTTTTACAGAAATACTTCCGCTGTAAGGTTTCACCTGAGGATATTTACCTACTTCTTTTGTCTTGCTGTATGCATACGAATATGGTCCCCAAAAAGATCTGCCCAAACCTACATCATAGTTATTAAGAAAACTACTGATATCGGGATCGCTGTCATCTATAGAATGTATGTTAAAATATTTACTCCTGTCCAATGATGATACATTCCCCAAATATCTTTTAGTATAATAATCTACCGTTACTATAGAATTGCCAGTTTCTCTGCCTGCTAGGACCGGTAGTATTATAAACAGGGGAAAAAAGCCTGTTAATAGGTATTTTGTAAAGCTGTTATTCATAAATACTTCGATTAATATTTAATTAAACACTAAAAATCAGCGAATTAAATTAACAATGGTTAGTACAAAGTAGTTGGTTAAAATGGAAATATCGGAAACACTCAGCCCAATATATGAACGTATGCAGGATGCCTTTAATGAATATACTGTTACATAGGTCCAGATATAAAATTTTGGCTTAGGGAACTACAGAAAAAGAACGATGGCCAAAAATCATAGCAATATATAAAAGATTAATACTATAGCCCAGAAAAACAATCCCACCAAAATAAAAATTCTGGTGGGGTTTATATAATTATAATCCAGCAAACCATAACCAGTGCTGATAAAAATAATCACTAAAATTCCGATATATAATTTAAAACTTCACGACATTTATTGGTTATATAACCCCAATCTCCTTTTTCAAGAACATCTTTTGGGAAGAGCTTAGAACCCATACCAACACAATACACTCCAGATTTAATCCATGAATTGAGATTTTCTTCTGTCGGCTCAACTCCACCGGTAACCATAAGCTTAGACCATGGCATTGGTGCCAATATACCTTTTACAAAGTTAGGGCCATAAACATCGCCAGGAAATACTTTACAAAGATCGCATCCCGACTCTTGTGCGAAGCCTATTTCAGACACCGTTCCACATCCGGGCATATAAGTAACAAGACGACGGTTACAGATTTTTGCTATTTCAGGATTAAACAATGGACCTACAACAAAACTTGCACCAAGTTGAATATAGAGTGCAGCAGTCGCAGAATCAACAACAGAACCAACTCCGACAGCCATATCAGGACATTCTTTTGCTGCATATTTTACCACTTCACAAAAAACCTCATGTGCAAAATCTCCCCTGTTTGTAAATTCGAAAACTCGAACTCCACCATCATAACATGATTTTACTACTTTCTTTACTATTTCCACATCTTTATGGTAAAATACCGGAACCATTCTGGTTGAAGCAATTTTATTAAAGACTGCTACTTTATCAAATCTGCTCATTTCTATTATCTTAATTTTAAAATATAATAATCTATCTTTTGCATTATCTTTGTACACGTCCGCTTGCATCACCACCAGCCAAAGCTTCAACTTCTTCAATAGATACCAAATTGAAATCTCCATTGATGGTATGTTTTAAAGCCGAAGCTGCAACTGCAAACTCTAAAGCCTCACCCTGAGTTACTTTAGTAAGCAAGCCATGGATAATACCACCAGAAAAAGAATCTCCACCACCTACACGGTCAATAATAGGATCAATGTCGTAACGTTTTGATGTATAGAACTCTTCACCATTGTAAATCATTGCTTTCCACCCGTTATGTGTAGCAGAGAATGATTCACGCAAAGTAGAGATAACATATTTAAATCCGAACTCTTTAGCCATTGCAGTAAAAATACCTTTGTATCCTTCTGCATCTGTTTTACCTCCTTCTATATCAGCATCAGGTTTAAATCCTAAACAAAGTTCTGCATCTTCTTCATTTCCAATACATACATCAACATATTGCATCAATGGACGCATAATGGACTGAGCCTTTTCTTTAGTCCAAAGCTTCTTGCGGAAATTAAGGTCTACGGAGACTGTAACACCATGACGCTTAGCTGCCTCACAAGCAAGTTTAGTCAACTCGGCAGCTTTATCAGAAATGGCTGGGGTAATACCTGACCAATGGAACCAGTCTGCTCCTTCCATAATAGCATCAAAGTCAAAGTCACATGGTTCTGCCTCAGATATTGCAGAATTTGCACGGTCGTATATAACTTTACTTGGACGCATAGAAGCTCCAGTTTCAAGATAATATATACCTATACGGTCACCACCACGAGCTATATAGTCAGTTCTGACACCATATTTACGAAGTGCATTTACTGCTGATTGCCCTATTTCGTGTTTGGGAAGTTTAGTAACGAAATAAGCTTCATGTCCGTAGTTTGCGCAACTTACAGCTACATTTGCTTCACCGCCACCATAAACGACATCAAAAGAATCTGATTGAACAAAACGTGTATTGCCTGGAGTGGACAATCTGAGCATTATTTCTCCCAAAGTTACAATTTTCATCGTATAATATTTTATTAATAAACACAATACTAAAAAAAGGAAGGTAGATAATACTTCTTTCACAATAACAAAAGCATTATATACCTTCCCTATGTGAATTACTACTGATCAGCTGGTTTCAATATATCATTCAAGCCTGCGATATACTCTACTACAGTTCCATCATCTTCGGTAACAGTAAGATGTCCGAAACCGGCAGATGAATTAATCTCCTTCTTACCCATGAAGACGAACATACGCTTCTTCTCAACTTCCTTAATCTCTTTTTCTCCTGTTTCAGGATCCAGAATTTCTTCTGTCACTACAAAGACTTCATTAAAAGAGAAAGTAAGATATTTTTCCTTATCAAGATCTATTTCCAACCATTCCGGCAATTGGTCTGGTTGGTCATTAGACTCGTCAAAGAACTCTATTTTATTCATCCACAATGTCTGGAAATCGTTCTGCCATACTATCAGATCAAAAGTTTCACGATAGACAGAAAACTTGCTGATGTTTACCGGTTGATTAGTTTCGGCATCTTTTAATGCATATAGTTCGTAAACCGGAGTATTATCTAATTCAACAGCATGCCAGTCATCATTCTTACACGACCAAAGCAACACAGTCATGCATAAGATTGCCAATGCCTGAAATATTTTATTTTTAGTATTCATAATTAATATTTTTATGGTCTAACTTCAATATATCCGAAGAATATATCATCAAAATAAATTTCTCCAAAGAAATAATTGAACCGTAAACTTAGAATTACACTTTCCATTTCTGCCTTAGAAGTAATAATACCTGTAACTTCTTTCCATATTCCAGACTGTAATGTTTCCCACGGCAGCTTGTTTGTAGGAGTCTCAAGCCATGAAGGATCCTGTTGCCCTGGTTTATCGGAAGGAACAAACCACGCTGTCAAACCTGATCTTACTTCACCTGGAACATAATACTTATATTTAATTGTATAAGTACCTTTACCACCCTTAAATGGCTTAGAAATCAGAGCTCTACTGAATTCTACAGCATCTACACGTAAACATTTAGCACTTGAATTAACCGCATTTTGTAATGGATTATCAACTACAGATGATGGCTGATATTGAGCCGGCAATACATCTGCTTTAACCACCTTCCAGTCTTCATAAGTAGAAGGATACTCAAAACCATCATCCAAGAATGAAGCATATGTTGTAACAACATTAGGTTCTGAAGAAGAAATTGTCAAGTCTGCATCTCCATATAAAGCTTTTCTTAAAGTACCTGTAAGAATCAAATCATCAGTATTATAAATTTTTTCACCCAATGTCAATTTTAACTCATAACGATGAGTATTATTAACCTCTGCTTTATTTATTGCAATTGTACCTGAATTATTATTCCCATTATAGTTATTCCGATAATTTAAAGTTAAAGCACTTACGTCAATAGGCTTATAACCGAACTCTGAGTTTTCAAGGTCAATAGCAATATTCCACTGGTCTATCTGACGGATTTTGTAAGAAACAGGGTCTTGTGTAGGAACTACCTTAATGTTAAGAGGAACCACAACAGATTTAGCCATAGCTGTTGGCTGATATTTATTATTAGGATCGCTTTTTCTCTCAACCGTCAAGTTAAGATTGAGAGGTTTATCAGAAAACTTTTTAAGTTTAAGCTCATAAACATCGGGAAAGTCTGTAAACTCCTGCTCAAAACCGGCAGCATAACATACAAGTTTCCAATAATTTGGCAATCCATAAGAGTCATCTTTTACATAAAGACTCTTTCCGTATTCAAGTTCATACGTCTCATACTCAGGAGCCTCTTCAGTGCCTCCAATCTGTCCCATTTTAATCTCCTGAGTACATTCAGGGTCACTATACATTCTAATAGCAGGAACCAGATTCGGATCATATACACGCACATGAAATGTAGTGTCCATTACATAGACATCGCCTTCCTTTCTTGCATAAGTATATTTCTTCACATAAGTCTGAAGCTCAGCACTCCATTCTGAGTAAGGATATACAACCTGTTTAGAGAATGTATTACGCAATCTAATTGTATGATCACCAGCCTTTGTAAAATATACATGAATTGTCTTTTCATTATTTACATGAGGAATAGATTCATCTACCAGATTATCATATTCTTTCTGACCCCATTGCATCTTACCACTAAGGAATTTAGTTCCATCATCAGAAACAGTCCATTCATGTGATAAATTACCTTGAGACAAATCCATTATACTAATATACTCTTTAAGATTAAGTTGAATCGGAGATATATTCTCAGCTTCAGTACTCATATGCCAAGTACATTCTGCCACATCATTCAATGGTTCAAAATCATCTTCCTTACAGGAGGAAATAATTGATGTAATCACCAAAACTATATATATAAATTTATTTTTCATCATATCTAGTTATTAATGTCAGGATTAGAAGTTGATTCTATGTTAGGTATAGGCCAATATGCAACACTTGGTCCATAGTTCATTGATGCTTGAATATAATCAGATACTGGTTTAAGATATGTATCAGGATCGTCAGCTCTATAAGGACGCTGTTTACCCCAATTTTGACCAACATACAGACTATTAGGGTCTTCCTTAGTAGGAGCCAAGAAAGTCCCTCTACCTATAAGATATTTCTGTTTTGAAAGCCAGGTGAAGCGTTCTTTTGTAACATTCCATCGACGTAAATCAATAACTCGAATGGCATGCCCTTCCATACAAAGTTCCATAGGTCTTTCAATATACATTAAATGCTGCATAACATCATTAGAATTCAAGTCTCTATCATCATAAGTAGCTTCAGGATATTCACCAAGGTTTTGCTTACCAATAAGAATAATACCAGAACGTTTTCTTACCCTATTAATAAAGTTAATAGCATTTTGAAGATTAGATTCAGATGTACCACCTTTGATAAGACATTCTGCATACATCAAATAGATATCAGCCAAACGAATCAGACGATAATTTATACCCGAAGCCATAGCAGGCTTAAAATCTGCCTCGTCTTTTCGTGAATCCCAGTTTGTAAGTTTTCTGAAATAAGCAGTAATTCCATTATTGAACTTACCTACCTGTTGGGTGGTCTTTTCATAATAGCTTAAATCTTCATCTCCATTAATAGCCAATGAAGCAGATGCTCTTAAAGAATATGCTCTCAAACGATACGGTTTACCATTCTCCCATTTAAATTTTCTTTCATGTTCTGGTTCAGAATATATATCTGAAAGTTTTCCGTAATCAACATTTCCAATTCCATCAACAGGAATCAAACGCTGACGCACACCTACATACTTACCATTTTCATAATGATAGACATAGGTTTTATTATATTTTTTCCCGTTTCTTTCTATCACAGAATTAAAAGTTTGACCTAACTGATCATATATAATATCCTTCTGATTGTTTGGAGCTGTTAGAGGATAATTATCAGATTCCACTTCAATCCAGTTGCGAGGGTCATTTTCATCAACAGCTTCATTTTCGAATTTTTCTACTAGCCACAAAGAAGGAGATGTATTAATCCAAGATGTGCTTGAACCACAAACATTCATGCCCCATATATTGTACAATGTAGCATCCGACCAAGGTCCATACTGTGTATTATACTGAGTTGAATATGAAACTTCCAAAATAGACTCTGAGTTAAATTCATTAACGGCGGTAAAATTATCCATAATATTATCAACAAGAGTGAACGGACCGTTATTAATTATATCAGAAAAATACTCTGCAGCCTTATCGTAGTCACCGTCATACAAATAACTTTTACCAAGTACAGCTTTTGCTGCCCAAGAAGTAGCACGTCCTTTATCGGCCTCCTTCCACTCACCATTTAGTCCTAAATCTAGCGCTTTCTGCAAATCTGCTCTATAATATTTCTTCACTTCATCACTTGGAGTACACTTTTTATAATAGTCATCTTCTTCTTCAGGTACATAATCAATATATGGTACATTTCCATTATTGAAAGATGTATTAAGATAAAAAAAGAATACACCACGGAAGAAATATGCCTGAGCCTCAATCTGAGTGAGTTTTACCAATTGAACTTCATCTGTCAGAATAGTTCGTACCTTTTCTACTCCTTCTATAACTTGATTACAACGGAAAACACCAGTGTAAAGAGCAGCCCATTTATTTCTCAAAGTTTGGTATGAATCATTAAAATTTTGAAGATAAGCAGCATTTACAAGATTAATTCTGTTTTTATTTGCTTCAACCGCTAAATCACTTCTCAGATTTTCATCCATTGGTTGATAAATATTTGTGTTTTTAAAAGCATTATAAATGGCTGCCAACCCATTTTCACAATCTCCTAAGTCTTTGTAGAATTTCTGAGTAGTTAATTGATGCTCATTTTCCTGAGTTAAGAAATCATCACAAGATGTAAATCCAAGGCCAGACATCAATAAACTAAAAGTTAATATCTTATATTTTAAGTTCATATTTTTTTATTTTAATAGATTAGAAATTAAGCTGGAATCCTCCTCGCATTTGTATACTGATAGGATATGTTCCAAAGTCAAGACCACGTCTTGACAAACCATTACTACCAACTTCAGGATCATAACCGTCATACTTGGTCAATGTAAGAAGGTTATCTGCTGCAATATAAAAACGGCATTTACCAAGCCTAAGTTTTGAAACGACTTTCTTTGGTAAAGAATAACCTAACATAATATTTTTCAACCTCACAAAAGAACCATCCTCAACCCACATATCTGTATGAGCACGATAATTGTTATGTTGTTCATTACGATAAGAAGGTATTGTTGAAGTATTATTTGTAGGAGTCCACATATATATAAGATCTTTACTCGTCTTCTTCTGATAAGAATATATCTTAGTAGCATTGATAATATCATTTCCTACAGAAGCATACCAGTTCATAGAAAAGTCAAATCCCTTATAATCTGCTGCAAAATTCAATCCAAGTTCAAAATCAGGCATACCACTTCCTGCATAAACCCTATCATCATCATTAAGAATGCCATCTTTATTTGTATCTACATACATAAGATCTCCCATACGAGCACTTGATACAAGTTTCTGATACTCTGCAAGTTTTTGTTCCGTATTTATAACTCCGTTTGTAGGCATAACAAAGAAAGCACCAGCCTCATATCCTTCCTTTATAGCAGTAACATAATCACTTCCACTATAAATAGGTTTTCCTTCTGAGAAGAAATAAAGAGAGTTCTTACCGGCCATTGAGGTTATCTCATTCTTATTTTTTGTAAATGTTCCTGTCAAGCTATAATTTACCCCATGAATTTTATTTCTATGAGTGAGTGATAGTTCAACTCCCTTATTCTCCATATTACCGGCATTCAATGTAACAGTGGAATTCTGTCCTCCACCACTAGAAGGAGGCACAACCATCGGAAATAGCATATTCTTTTTATTACTTTTATAGACATCAAGACCCAAAATTAACTTATTGTTCATGAAAGCCAAATCAATACCAGCATTGAGCTGCTGCGTTGTCTCCCATTTCACATTCGGATTTGCAAAACCCAACTGAGTAAGACCATTTACTAAAGTTTCTTTAGCTCCTGTTCCAAAAGCATAATCATAATTTTTATAGATAGCTGGAGCATAAGAATAATCAGCAAAATTCTGATTACCTGTTGTACCATAACTTAATCTTAATTTAAAAGAATTAACCATCCATCTTAGTCTATCCCAAAATCGTTCTTCAGAAATATTCCATCCTAAAGATAATGAAGGGAACATACCCCAACGGTTTTCTTTAGAGAACTTTGAAGATCCATCTCGACGAACACTAACACTAACCATGTATTTATCAGCATAAGAATACTGTAGACGGGCCAATATACCAATAAGTGTGCTTGTTCTATCCTGCCCCCATTGACCATCACCAGTTCCTACAGACATATCAGACGAGCCTGCATTCAGATTTGGTATTTCATTTGTATATAAGTCCATTATACTTGCAAAAAACATCTCGTATGTATATTTTTCCATACTGAAAACACCAGTAAACTTAAAATCATGTTTCTTGATTTTCCTATTATAGTTTACCATAGATTCCCAAGTCATACTAGTATTCTTAGAATGGGTATCTTTTATCTGCGATCGATAGTTTGAACTAACGACTCTTTCGCCATCTTGGTTATACACTTCAAACTCAGGACGTGTCATAACCATCTTCTGGTTAAGATAACCGAAACTCAAACGTGTAGAAACACTCAATCCAGGTAATATACCGTAAGCAATATAAAAATTCCCATTAAATGACTCTGTATTTTTATCATTTCTTTCTTTTAATCGACCTAAAGTATAACTTATACCTTGAATTTCACCTGGATCACCTGCTGTATTGAATATATCTAGATTAGGATCAACTGGAGAACGTAAAGGAGAATAGTCGTATGCATCATTTAATAAAGCCCAAGCAGGAGAAAGCTGGTCTTCTATTTGCATTGCAAGATTTGCATTAATATTCCATTTTCCTCTTTTAAAATTTGTATTAGAACGGATATTATAACGTTTATAGTCTGAATTGATTAATACACCTTCCTGATCAAAATAGTTAACAGTCATATTATAAGTCAGATTTTTCTGTCCACCACTAAAATTGGCTGAATAATTTTGTATTGGTGCGTTATTATTTATTATACAATCATAAAGCCGAGTATTATTAAAGAAATTAACAGGATAATTTTTCAAACTTGACCAAGCCAAATCATCTGTATTCTTAGTTTCAGCCATACGGTTAGCCATGACAGTTACAAAAGTTTCTTCATTAGCATCTAGAAGATGAACTTTTGATGTTATATGTTGAAAACCATAATATCCATCAAGAGCAACTTTCATTTCACCCTCCTTACCTTTCTTGGTTGTAATTAGTATAACACCTGAAGCACCACGTGTTCCGTAAATAGCAGCAGAAGCAGCATCCTTAAGAATATCAATACTAGCAATTTCATTATTACTCAAACCAGGGTCACCTTCAAAGGGAACACCATCAACGACATAAAGAGGAGCACTAGAACCTGAAATTGAACTAATACCACGAATCTGTATATTAGATTTCGCTCCAGGTTCACCAGAACTAGCTTGAACATTGACTCCAGCCACCATGCCTTGCAATGCGGTTCCCAAATCTGATGTACTGATCTTTGTAATTTCTTCAGAATTTACACGTGCTACTGCACCTGTAACTTCTTTTTTACGCATTGAGCCATAACCTACAACAACCACTTCGTCCAACACTTTTGTGTCTTCCTGAAGTTTAATGTTATAGAATTTTCCATTCTTGATTGCAGCCTTTACAGTTTTATAACCAACAAAACTGAACACCAAGTTTCCTTTTTCCGGTACCCCCTGCAGAACGAAATTACCATCAATATCGGTAATAGTACCGAGAGAATTTCCTTCAACCTGAACTGCTGCACCTATAACTTCGAGATTATTGGCGGCATCAATCACTTTTCCTTTGACTGTTATCTTCTGTGAATACATAGATAATGTATAGAAGATAAGCATCACGAACAACATGTACCTGCTATGGTACCTTTTTTCCTGATTTCTCATTTGTAAAAAATTTAATTTAGCAATAGGTTATGAAATTTCTTTTATAACTGCCGCTAAATTATTTATTTAAAACGGGACCGAAGGGGAGAATTATATATTTAAAAAGGGGGTAAAATTTTACCCCCACTTATATTAAGAATCCAAATCCGTCTGAGTATTCTGCTCTTTATATTGTTGTGGCAATACACCAAATTCTTTCTTGAAACATTCTCTAAAATACTTCAGATCATTGAATCCAACATCGTATGTTACTTCAGAAACTGAATATCTTCCGGTCTTCAATAGTTCTGCCGCTCTTTTCATCCTTATGGAGCGGACAAAAGCATTAGCTGTTATTCCCATAAGTGTTTTAAGCTTTTTGTTCAGGACTAAAGCCGTAACACCAAGTCCTTTACAAATATCTTCTATCTGAAAAGACGAATCCGCAATGTTGTCCTCTATTATCTTTACAAGTTTTTCTAGGAACTTATCATCAGTAGATGTAGTGGTTACCTCAGAAATCTTTATTGTCGAGACTTTTTTGTGTTGAAGAATCCGCTTCCTATTTGTTATGATAGAATTCAGCAACTCTTTCATTATCTGATTATCAAAAGGTTTAGGACAATAAGCATCGGCATGGAATTTATATCCGATGAGATAATCCTGCAATGTAGTCTTGGCTGAAAGCAAGACTACAGGGATATGAGATGTCCTTACATCCTGCTTGATTCTCTCACACAGTTCCAGACCATTCATGCCGGGCATCATTATATCAGACAAAACAAGATCTGGCTGCATATCGGGAATCATGTTCCATGCCATTTCTCCATCATAAGCAATCATTATTTTATATTTATCTGACAACAGTAATGATAACATATTACATATATCTTTATTGTCATCAACAATCAACACAACAGGTGACTCTCCTTTTACTTCTGTGTCTTCTATATCTTCGGATTCACTTGATTTACTACTCAGTACATCAATAAACTCTTCATCATTCCTATTATTAGAAAAAAGATTCTCTGTCATCATTTCTCTCTCTGTTATCATAGGAATCTGTACATGAAAAACGGTACCTTTGCCTTCCTCTGATACAAATGAGATATTTCCATTATGTATTTCTACAAGTCGTTTGGTTAGAAACAAACCTATACCAGTACCTCCCTCTGCTGAATTTTTATTCTGACTATAGAAACGTTCAAAAAGATGAGTTTTCAAATCCTCAGATATACCATTTCCTGAATCTGCTATAGCGATGTTTATTTTATTATCCTGTTCATTAACTGTAAACGATACAAATCCTCCGGCAGGTGTATGCTTTATGGCATTCGACACCAAATTATAAATTATCTGTTCCATAAGATGGGAGTCGAACAGAAAACTTATATCACTGCGTGAAACAGAATATTCCAGCCCAACACCTTTCTGTTTTGACCAATACGTGAACTGCTGAAATACCTCTTTTGAGAAAGACGAGAAGTTGCCATATCTGAGATTCAGACTAAGCATTCCTTTCTCGCTCTTGGAGAAATTCATCAGCTTGTTAACAAGTCTTAACAAAAACTTACTGTTATGCTCCATTGTCTGCAGCATGCCGACAAGATACTTATCGGACGAATACTTGCCCGATTCTATAATCATACTCAGTGGCGAATGAATCAATGTGAGTGGAGTCCTCAATTCATGCGAGATATTGGTAAAGAATGTTGTTTCTTTCTCGAGCAATTCTTCAGTCTTACGTTTTTCCATGTTTGCTATATATACTGCATTTCTACGCTGCGCTCTTGAAGTATAATACCTCTTGAACTGGTACAAGGATAATGCAAGCAACATCAAATAAAATGTATAAGCATACCATGTACGCCAGAAAGGAGGGGTAATAATGACAGGTATGGAAAGTTCATTTGAACTGTAAACTCCATCGGTATTCCTGACTCTCAGTCTGAACATATATTCTCCAGAAGAAAGTTTAGTGTAGAAAGCCTCACGATGAAAAGCGGAAGTGGAAATCCACGAATTATCTACACCTTCAAGCATATATTCGTAAACAACCTTATATGGACTTCTGTAATCCAGGGAGCTGAACTGGAATGAGAAAGTGTTTAAATTATAAGGCAATTCTATATACTCTGTAAAACATACACTTTTATCAAAATATACGGAATATATAGAATCGGCCTCAACGCTGTGATTGAAGATTTTAAAATCAACGAGTGTAGGACAGCCATTGAAATCCATCACATCGAAGTCGTTCGGTCTAAAGACGTTTATTCCGTTAACACCACCGAATATCATTGTTCCATCTGTCATTACTCCAGCCGAGAGTTCCATAAACTCATAGTCCTGAAGACCATCGTAAATATCATAAGATTTTATTTTCTGTGTGTTTATATTCAACGAATTTATTCCCTTATTAGTAGAAATCCATAATGTTCCATCCGTTCCATTAACAATGGATTTTATGGTATTACTATTCAATCCGTTTGCAGTACTGAAATCTTCAATACGCACATTCAGACTGTCATCCAAGTCCACGATTTTCTTTAATCCGCGCCCAAGTGTTCCATACCATATATTATGATTCAGGTCTTCACAAATAGGTACTATATAATCTAGTTCATCAAGCCCCTTCACTGAATTCAAAACAGGATTATCAAGATACAAATCTGCAGATTTCAATACTTTAAGGCCATAACTGGAGGCTACCCATAAATTCCCCTTATGATCTTTCACGACATTTCTTACTATCTTTAGCTCTTTATTTTCCAATGTTTTAATTTCCTTCATCACACCTGTAGACAAATCATATCTAAATAAACCTTTATTATATGTACCAACCCACAAATATTTTCCATCGGCAAGCATTGTGCGCACATTCCTCAAGCCTGAAATCTTTTTATAATCATTATCTGAAGTAAAACTATAAATACCATCGTACATCAGAGACACATACATGCGGTCGGTAAAGTTTGAGTATGTAGTAGAGTATACTATCCTGTTTGCTGTGAAAGGAATAAGTCTGGCATTTCCAGTAATAGAATTAAAATGATATAGTCCAGAGCCTTCTGTGCCTAAATAAATATCGGATTTGGCAAATGTATAAATGGAGGATACATGGTCATTTCCTATTTCCCTGAATAATTCTATTGGTTTATTGTTTTCGCGTATGCTCATAAAGCCACTCTTGAAAAAACCTATCCAAAGAATATCATTTTTATCAAGAACAATAGTTTGTGGATAGCTGTAAGAATAGGTAGCAATAACCTGCGGCTTTGATTCGATAGCATGTAAAACATCAAAAGGCAACACACTTACAGTACTTGTAGTGGCATAAAATAATCTTTTATTTTTATAAACCATTTTTCGAATATTGCAGTTTTCCAACAAGGTGCTTACCTTGCAAGTATGCTTGTCGTATAAACATAATTGATGATTCTCCAGATTAGAGTACAATATTTGAGAAGACGAGATAACTATAGCTGCAGCTATAGGACTATCCAACAGTTTATTAAGCTGTAATTTTTCTCTATGGACGCTACATTCGTACAGACCGCCTTCAGACGAGAGCATTATTGTATTATCAATTTCTATGATGTCGGATATATATGGTAATTTAATTGTTGATTTTAAGACAGTATTTATTTTTCCATTGGAAAAATCGTAATTTACAAGGTATATACTTTCATCAGAGGAATGAAACCACACCCTGTCTTTCGAATCAACCAGAATTTTGTCGCAGGTGAAATTCTTATCAATGCCTATATGACCAATATTTAATGAAATGAATTCATTCTTTACGGAATTAAACAAGAATACCCCTCTATCAGCAGTACCTATCCACAGATTTCCATGAGAATCTTCATCAATACTTACTATCAGATTACTGGTAAGACCATTTGACTGGTATCCATAGACCTTAAATTCATACCCATCGAACCTGTTCAGACCGTCGTTTGTAGCCAACCATATAAAACCCTTAGAGTCTTGATAAATACATTGCACGTCATTTTGCGAAAGTCCATCAAGAGTAGTGTACTTTTTTGTTATAAATTCATTGGATGCTAACGAATTGCATACTATAAACAAAACAGATATTAAACTTAAGATTAATCTAAACATATAACTATTATTCTTAGTTTGTATCAATAGTTACAAAGTTATTGATTTTATCTAAAACATCAAGTATTTATAGGAATTAATAGATTATTATAGGCGTCTCCCACTTTAGAACGCGTATCAAAATCAATCGGGAAAAATAAATCTTTTCCTTCGTTTCATAGTATAAAACAAAATGCATCGTACCATTACACTCAATAATAGATACGATGCTCAAAAGAAATTACAGCAACAGACTGTATTGGGATTGTTCTTAAAAAGACTTATTTGTATGACTTAATATATATGTCAAGTATTTCGGTATCCGACAGTTTATGAGGATCCAAACTGAACAATGCTCCCATCGCGTTTCTCGCATTATCAATCATCTTAGGAAAATCTTCCTTTACTATTCCCCAGTCACTAAGTCTCAAATCGCGGACATTACATTCCTTCTGCATTCTCACTAAAGCATCAATAAAATGTTCGGGATTAAGACTTTTACGTCCGGTCATAACCTCAGCCATTCGCATATATCTCTTTGTCTTGTCATAAATGAAAGTAGAGAAATAAGCCTCACTTATAGCTATAAGACCTGCACCGTGAGGAAGAGCGGGATAGTATGCGCTGAGAGCGTGCTCGATCGAATGCTCGGAAGTACAACTTGATGTGGATTCCACCATTCCTGCCAGCGTACTTGCCCAAGCCACCTTTGCCCTCGCTTTAAGATTATTTCCATCCTTCACCGCAATAGGTAAATATTTATACAGCAGTCTGATGGCCTCAAGAGCGAAAATATCACTAATTGGGGTTGCGCAACTGGCTATATAACCTTCTGCTGCATGAAAGAATGCGTCAAATCCCTGGTAGGCCGTGAGATGTGGCGGAACTGAAACCATCAGTTCAGGATCGATTATTGACAGCCATGGGAAGGTTAGAGTGGAGCCGATACCTATTTTTTCGTTTGTTTCCAGATTGGTTATAACAGTCCATGGATCAGCCTCGGTTCCGGTACCTGCTGTTGTAGGAATGGCTATGATAGGCAAGACTTTGCTATAAGGAAGTCCCTTGCCGGTGCCTCCTTCTACATAATCCCAATAATCACCATCATTACATGCCATGATTGCAATGGATTTGGCTGTATCTATCGAACTTCCACCTCCTAAGCCTATAATCATATCGCAATTTTCCTCACGACAGATTACTGCACCTTCCATTACATGGTCTTTTATTGGATTAGGCAATATCTTATCATACACCACTGAATCAACATTGTTTTCTTTCAGCAAATCAATCACCTTATCCAGATAACCATATTTACGCATTGAGGTTCCGGACGAAATGATGATCAAAGCCTTTTTGCCAGGCAAAGCTTCTGTTGAAAGACGTTTAAGTTCGCCACATCCGAAGAGAATCTTCGTCGGAATATTATAACCAAAAACAAAATTATTGTCCATAAATATTATCAGTCAGTCAACTTACTATCTTAAAGCCTCATCAATCACTTTCTTGAGTTCAGGATAAGCCTCATCTGTATCGCCCACCTGTTTTCTCAACTCACGCAGTTTCTTTTTCATGTCCTTAAGAACTTTGGCGTATTTAGGATTATCAGCCAGGTTTACCATTTCGTAAGGGTCGTTCTTCACATCATACAGTTCGAAAGAAACCGGAGTAGGAACAATCTTGTGGCTGTCCTTCAACCATACCATTGATTTCTGTCCGTAACGTTTGTCATCGTAATGACGGCCATAGAAAAGTATCAGTTTATAGTTTTCTGTGCGGATACCTATATGTGCCGGAACATCGTGATGAATCATGTGCATCCAGTATCTGTAGTAAACAGCATCCTTCCAGTTTTCGGGATTTCTACCTTTGAACACTGAAGCAAAGCTCTTACCATCCATATATGAAGGTTCTTTACCGCCAACCATTTCGATAAGAGTTGGAGCAAAATCAATGTTGTTAATCATCAGGTCCGACTTGGCTCCCTTGTAAGGACATCTCGGGTCGCGGACTATGAAAGGCATTCTCTGAGATTCTTCATACATCCATCTCTTGTCCTGCAGGTCGTGTTCGCCAAGCATCATACCCTGGTCGCCTGTATATACGATAATGGTATTTTCCCAGAGTCCTTCCTTCTTGAGATAGTCGAAAAGACGTTTCAGGTTGTCATCCACACCCTTTACGCAACGCAGATACGATTTCAGGTAATGCTGGTAGGCAAGGTATGTATTCTCCATTTCATCACCTGTATTGCACTTATATTCCATTACATAATTGCGGATTTCATGACGGTTTGAGACAGAAGTTCCGATGAAGTGACGAAGTGAATCGTTCTTGCCTCTTGTGCCTTCGGAGCCCCATTTGTCTGTATCGAACAATGACAATGGAACAGGCACTTCCACATCGTCAAGATAATATTCATAGCGCGGTGCGTACTCGAACATATCGTGCGGTGCCTTGTAATGATGCATCATGAAGAAAGGTTTGGACTTGTCGCGTCTGTTCTTCAACCAGTCAATAGCAAGGTTGGTCACGATATCCGAGGAGTAACCCATTTTCTTTATCTGGTTATTAGGCCATTTCTTGTCAGTTACGTCACTTGTAAGGAAAGTAGGGTCGAAGTATTCGCCCTGTCCGCCATGACCGTTGAATACAGAATAATAGTCGAAGTGCGACGGTTCGCATCCCAAATGCCATTTACCGATCATGGCAGTCTGATATCCCATATTATGAAACTCATCCACCAGATATTCCTGTTCGGGCTGAAGCACTTCATCCAAAGTGAGCACCTTGTTACGATGGGAGTACTGACCGGTCATGATACATGCACGGCTTGGGGTACTGATGGAGTTTGTACAGAAACAGTTCTCGAAGAGCATACCGTCCCTTGCCAGTTCATCAATTGTAGGAGTAGGGTTCAGTACTGCAAGACGACTTCCGTATGCACCGATAGCCTGCGAAGTATGGTCGTCCGACATGATGTAGATGACATTCATCTGTTTCTGCTGCGCTGCGACACCAACACATACAGACAGGAATGGCATAACAGCCATTCCCTTCATTATATTATTTTTTAAATTCGTTTTCATAAGTCAGATTATCATTGAAATAGAACTTGCAAGACATATCATCGAATGATTTTACGTCTTTATTCTGCATTTTAACCCATTGTTCAGATTTAGCCTTGACAGCGACCTGAGTAGAAACCTCATTACCGTCGACTATACTCTTAAGAGTGACATTAGCATCCTCGGCACTATGGTTAGCCACACGTACAGTGACAAGGCATCCGTTGTCGACCTTATCGTACAGCGGTTTTGAAACCACCACACCTTTAAGCTTAATCTTGAACACATGAGCATATTCAGTTGGTTTGTTCTTAGGGAAGTTTACCACAAGACCTTCGTCAGTCATCTTATAGTCAATCTTTTCTGAGCTTCCAAGCATTTCAACTGACTCTATCTCCACGCTCTGGCAATACTTAGGAGCCAAGGACTTGATAATCACATTACCGTCTGTCCAAGCCAAAGACACAGCATAAAGATTATTGTCACGTGTTGTAAAGCGGATATCATCCGCGGTATATTCAGTTTTTGTATTGTCTGTCATGTAGCCTGCGGTACCAGCGTTATGTCCTTCGGAAGCAATAACCCATGGACGTGAGCCATATATTGCCTCGCCATTGGTCTTCAACCATTTACCAATCTCGGCAAGGACATTCTTCTGCTCGTCTGTTATAGTACCGTCAGCCTTAGGGCCTATATTCAGCAATAAATTACCGTTCTTGCTGACAATATCAACAAAGTCATCGATGATATGGTCAGGACTCTTATTTTCCTCGCCCACACAATAACTCCACGATTTCTTACCTACAGAAGTATCTGTTTGCCATGGATATTCACGAATTCTGTCACTCTTTCCTCTTTCTATATCGAACACCTGGATATTGTCACCATATCCGAATTTGGTGTTAACCACAACCTCTTTATTCCAGTCAAGTGCAGAGTTATAATAATAAGCCATGAATTTATAGAAAGTAGACTGGAATGGATATTTTCCCACAGTCCAGTCAAACCATATCAATTCAGGCTGATATTTATCGATAAGCTCGTATGTATGCATAAGAAACTGACGGCGTGAACGTTCGTTCGAGCCTTCATACTTTCCACAATATGGTGTCATACCTTGGCCTTCCGGTTCATGGAGTCTTTCACCATACAGAGTAATTGTCGTATCCTGTACATCAGAAGGAGTCTCCATACCATATTCATAGAACCAAGCATTCTCACATCTGTGAGAAGAAAGTCCGAAACGCAAACCGGCCTTCCTGGTAGCCTCTTTCAATTCACCGATTATATCCCTTTTCGGTCCCATATCCACAGCATTCCATTTGTTGAAAGTACTGTTATACATAGCAAATCCGTCGTGATGTTCAGCCACAGGAACGATGTATTGCGCACCCGATGATTTTACCACTGCCAGCCACTCATCGGCATTGAAATTTTCGGCCTTGAACATAGGTATAAAATCCTTATATCCGAATTTTGTCAAAGGACCGTAAGTCTGAACATGATACTTATTAATAGGATGACCATCCTTGTACATCCAGCGGGAATACCATTCGCTTCCGTATGCAGGAACGGAATAAACACCCCAGTGGATAAAGATACCGAACTTGGCATCCTTGAACCATTCAGGGATAGTGTAATTTTGTGCAATTGAAGCCGAGTCAGCCTTAAATACATCTGTACCCATTAAAGATACAGTAGAATCTACATTTGGAGCATAAGTTGAATTGCAGGAAGCCAACAAACTTAATGCCGCCACACCTAAAACCGTTTTCATGGATTTCTTATTCATAATAAATTTCTTACATTAAATAATCACATTTATTTTTCTGTAAGCAAAGATATACGCGAGTTTAATTTCCAATCAATTATTTAATTACTATAGTAAGGGGTAAAATATTTACCCCCTATTATTGAATAAATTTCTCCCTCTCATATCCGATAATCAACAACCATATCGAATAATAAGCAAAAATATTTTTTTAAATACAAAAGGTTTAACCTATTATTACACTATAATTTTCACCCTATGAATAAAAAATATATAGAGTAAATTTGTCATAGTAACAAACTGTAAAAACAAATTTATGAAAAACTATTTGATTTTCTTACTCACAGCATCATGTACAACTGCGGTAGACCTGAATGCCCAAGTCTGTACAAAAACAGGTAATGAATCCACAGAACTTACTATTCCGGAAAAATTCTACAAGGACAGCATTGATTTAAGCAATGCACCAAAAAGACTTAACAACAAGTATCCCCTTTCCGATCAGAAGAATGAAGGTGGATGGGTTCTCAACCCAAAAGCCTCTGACGAATTCAAAGGAAAGAAGCTTAATGAGGAAAGATGGTTTCCGAACAACCCTAAATGGAAAGGAAGACAACCGACTTTCTTTGCAAATGAGAATACTACATTTGAAAATGGCTGTTGTGTGATGAGAACTTACAAACCTGAAGCAGGCACACTGCCCAAAGGATATACTCATACAGCTGGCTTCATTGTGAGTAAAGGGCTTTTCCTATATGGGTATTTCGAAGCAAGACTAAGACCAAACGACTCACCATGGGTTTTCGGCTTCTGGATGTCGAACAATGAAAGAGACTGGTGGACAGAAATAGACATTTGCGAGAACTGTCCCGGCAATCCAGCCAACAGACATGACCTGAATTCGAACGTACATGTATTTAAAGCTCCGGCAGATAAGGGTAATATAAAGAAACATATTGACTTCCCTTCTAAGTACTACATACCATTCGAATTGCAGAAAGACTTTCACGTATGGGGGCTTGACTGGAGCAAGGAATATATCCGAATGTATATCGACGGAATACTGTACAGAGAAATAGAAAACAAGTACTGGCACCAGCCATTGCGTATCAACCTCAACAATGAATCGAACAAATGGTTTGGAGCTCTACCGGACGACAACAACATGGATTCTGAATATCTTATAGATTATGTAAGGGTGTGGAATAAAAAAGAGAAATAACATAATCTGAAATAAATAAGGCAGTCTTCATTATCAATAAGCTGATTATAAAGACTGCCTTTATATATAATAGGGATGATAAAGATTTAGATCCGCTCTATCACTCATTAGCTTCATCCGGATACTCTGTGAGAGAGTTTCCTGAATTACTTATTTCAATAGAGCCGATAGGAAGATAATTGAACTTCTTGCTCCATGCAGAGATACCATAATCTCTTCTAAGAATAGGCATCATAACCTCCTCGGCACGTCCTGAGCGGACAAGGTCAAACCACCTGTCACCTTCGCATGCCAGTTCACAACGACGCTCATACCATAGAACATCAATTACGCTTTTAAATCTTTCAGGATACATCTGCATTAACTGGTCTACATCAATATAACTTCCGTCCTCTGCATGAACATGCTTCTTTCTGAGTTCATTTATGTAATACTTCGCTTTTGCTTCATCAGGATTAGTACCTCTGAGATATGCCTCAGCAAGCATCAGATACACTTCACCATATCTGATGACCCTAACGTTTCCAGGTTTGTTTAGATTGGGATTTCCTATCATGTCATAATTCTTGAAAGGAGGGTATTTTTTCTGAGCATATCCCTGAAAATCAGGTCCGTAAGAGCCTGTCTCCCAAACTACTTTTTTTGATTCATCCTGAATATTAGCATTAGGTTTGGTTACAAGTTCATCGTAAGTAAATATTGCCGCATCACGACGAACATAATCATCTGGAAGGAAATAATCATACAATTCCTTTGTAGGCAAACAAAAACCATATCCATTATCATAATCAGGACTATTTTTCAACTGTCTCGGTCCACAGAAAGTTACCCACATAGCACCTTCCCCAGCATCAATATTACCCCAGTTTGTATTACCTGATTTGGTAGAGGTTTGTATTTCAAATATAGATTCCTCGTTATTTTCCTGATGAGCTGCAAAAAGTTTAGAAAAATCATCCGACAAAGTATAATTACCACTTGAGATTACATCCTCCAATAAAGATTTCGCCTTGTCAAAGATTAAAGCGTCATCATTGTTCCAGTCTGCCCAATAAAGATAGACTTTGGCCAACAAAGCTTGAGCAGCAGTCTTGGTAATACGTCCTTTCATTGTGTCCGGGAATCTGTCTTTCAGTTCTGGAATAGCCTCTAAAAGATCTTTCTCTATTGCTTTATTTACATTTTCGCGAGTATCTCTCGTAAACCTGAATCCTTCAGGATAAAGAGTCTCAAGACTAATAAAGCATGGACCATAATATCTCAACAATTCAAAATGATACCAAGCACGTAAGAATTTAGCTTCAGCTTTATAAACTTTAGCTTCCTGGCTGTCATACTCTGAATTTATTACAAGATTACATCGATATATACCACGGTAACGTGTCTTCCACAAATTGTCGGAAATAGAATTGACACTCGTATTTGAATAGTCTTCTATAGCTTGCATATAAGGCTGATCCTGATCAGAACCACCGCCTGTGCGAGCGTTATCAGAGCGGATTTCACCCATAGGTACTATGGAAGCAAGCGCATCACCCGAGCCACCACCTATGTGAGCTAATGGATCATAACAAGCAGTAAGTGCTTTGAACATCTGTTCATCGGTCCTATAAAAAGAACTTTCTGTTTCTGACATTATAGGATATGAATCCAGAAAACTGTCGCTGCAAGATGATGATGTAATTGCAGCAAACATGAGTATTAGAATATTATTATGTATTTTTGACTTCATAATTTTCATTTTTAGAAATTAAGACTTAAACCAAATCTGAATGTACGAGCCTGAGGATATGTACCATAGTCAATACCTGTGCTTAGAATATTGTCTCCTGCCATATTTCCAACTTCAGGATCCATAAACGGATAGCTTGTGAAAGTGGCAAGATTATCAATAGCTGCATAAATTCTTGCTTTATTCAACATCAACTTACTTATTAATTTAGTTGGGAATGAATAGCCTACCTCAAGTGAAGAAATCTTTAAATGCGAACCATCATAAAGATAAAAATCGGAAGGTTTGCTAAAGTTTCCATTAGGATCTTTGGATGAGAGACGAGGCACTCCATTATTATCACCTTCTTTCTGCCATCTATCCAGATAGTATGAAGGTAGATTAGAACGTCCGTATGCTTCCTGACGGTAAATATCAGAGAAAACTTTATATCCAGCTTTTCCTGTTAAAAAGATTGTCATATCAATACCTCTCCAGTCGGCACCTAAATTCAAACCGAATGTCCATTTTGGCCAAGGATTTCCACAATCGGTTCTATCTTCATCTGTAATCTGGCCATCGCCATTTGTATCTTGCCATATAAAGTCACCCGGAACGGCATCTGGCTGTATCACTTTACCATCTTTTGATTTATAGTTCTGTATCTGCTCCTCGTTTTGAAATATACCTAAATTCTTATAAAGACGGAAATAACCCATAGCATGACCTTCCTCCATACGAGTAACTTTTACAGATGTTCTCCAATCACCACCATCAGTATATCCATTTGTATTTCCTATCTTTACAACCTCATTTTTAAGATATGAAGCATTTGCGGAAACAGAGAAGTTGATTTCATTCCAATTTTTATTAAATGTCATCTGCATTTCAACTCCCTGGTTTGTTATATTACCAAGGTTTCTGAAAGCAGCATTATTACCTCTAATGGCTTCAACTGTTGGCTGGAACAACAAATCCTTAGTACTTTTTTTAAACCAGTCGAAACTTGCTCTAATCATACCATTATAGAATGTCATATCGGCACCAACATTAAATTGTTCAGAAGTTTCCCATTTTACATCAGGATTGACAAGGTTATTAGGAGCAGATCCCACAGTGATGGCATTACCAAACGTGTAATTATAATTATTGCCAATAATAGAAGTATAGGAGAATGGAGAAATTCGCTCATTTCCGTTCTGTCCCCAAGAGAATCTAAGTTTGAAGACATCAAAGTTCTTAATTTTCCAGAATTTCTCATTCGAAACATTCCAACCTAATGAAACGCCCGGGAAAGTAGCATATCTGTTATTGGGGCCGAAATTTGAAGACCCATCGCGTCTGACCACAACTTCCGCCATATATTTTTCAGCATAATTATAGCTTAGACGAGCAAAATATGAGAACATACTATGTCTAGGATTAGCCCCGCCACTATTAGCTGATGTCATAACATCACCTGCATTAAGATACCAGTAATTCTCATTGGTCATTGCTTCATTTGGATATTTATTTCGTGTTCCTGTCATAAACTCATAAACATCTCTTGATGCAGAAGTACCTAACAGGACAGATGCAGAATGTTCACCAAAAGATTTTTTATATCGCAATGTATTCTCCCACTGCCAACTACTATTAACATTTGTACTTTGTTCTACCCTAGAATTATCTTCTTTACATTCTGCAGAATGAAAAAACTTTGGTGCAAACATTCTTCCACGGAAATTCCGATGATTAATACCAAAATCTGTGCGAAAAACAAGGTCTTTAATAAAAGTAATCTCAGCATAAACATTACCAAAAAATTGCTGGGTAATATTTTTATTCTTAGGTGCCTCATCCATAAATGCAATAGGGTTCCACATACGGCTATAAGGTACAGGAGAGACTCCATATCCGAAAGTATCGTTGCTATTCTCATCATAAACCGGAGTAGTAGGATCAATATTATAAGCGTATGATATCGGATTATAGCCATTAATGCCGGTTGCCACTCCACTATTCTCTATATATGCATAGTTTACGTTTGCACCTACACTTAAGAAATCATTTATAGAATAGGAACTGTTCAGCCTTGTGCTGAATCGTTTGTAAAATGACGCATCTTCACCGATAATACCATTCTGGTCTAGATAATTCAATGAAAGCAAGCTTGAACCCTTATCACTGCCAAAGTTAGCAGTAATGTTATGCTCAGTAACAGGAGCTGTATTCAATATTTCATTAAACCAGTCTGTATTATAACCTGTTGGAGCAGTAGGTACACCACCGGCAAGCGGCATATCATCATTGTCGGCAAACTCTTTCATTAGCATGATGTACTGTTCATCATTCAGCATGGTTGGTTTCTTTGCTACTGTAGAAAAACCATAGTAACCATCATAAGCAAGCGATGTCTTTCCTTTCTTTCCTTTCTTTGTGGTTATAAGGACTACACCATTAGCGGCTCTGGCACCATAAATAGCAGCTGAAGTTGCATCCTTCAAGACTTCCATGCTTTCAATGTCGTTGGGATTTACACTGTTCATGTCGTCCATAGGCAGTCCGTCAATTACAAAAAGAGGATTAGAGTTTCCATTTGTACCAACACCACGAATTACCAGCTTCGGTGCTGATCCTGGCTGACCGGAATTTGTCACAACGTTCACACCACTAACCCTACCGCTCAATGCATTCACAGCATTTGCTGGTTTAGATTGCAATAAATCATCGGAATCGATGCTACTGATAGCACCTGTTACAACACTTTTTTTCTTAACCTCATATCCTATTGCTACAACTTCCTCGAGTGCAATGGCAGATGTTTTTAATTGAACGTCTATCTTAGACTGACCTTTATACACTATATTCTGTGTATCATATCCTACGAAGCTATAAATCAATGTCGATTCCATTGGTACATTTTCCAAGATATAATTTCCGTCCAAATCAGAAATAATACCGTTTGTGGTACCTTTAACTAAAATACTTGCACCTATCACAGGTAAACCATCGGAGTCTGTTATACAACCGGTAACTTTCCCGTTCTGTGCATTTAATGGTAAACTGAACGTTATAAGAATCAGCATACACATTAATGATAGTGTTCTGTTCATAATCTAGAGTTTTTTAATTAGTGTTTTTCTTTAAGTGAAATTTTCAATTTTATCAGTTGCGCGCTACTTACTGACACCACAAATATATTTACTCTGATTATAACCAAAGGGGAAAAATTCCAAACAAATAAGGGGGGATAAATGGATTAACCAAGTATTTAAAGAAAATGGCTGTTAAAATCTGTTTCAAGACTCCAACAACCATTTTATCATTAATAATCATCAGAATATCAGAATTTCTTTCTGCCCATTTCCTTAAGATTAGAATCTCTGTCGAGTGGAACAAAAGTAAATCCGTATGAATAGCTTCCGTTCAGAAGACGCTTGTTTATTGAAGGACGGGCCTTAAGACTCCAGCTATCTGTTCCGCCCACTCCAGCCTGAACCAGGTCGATATTAAGAGTATTAGAATACAAGTCCTTTTCAAGTTCATTTATATGTTTAGCCTTATCAATCGCATTCTGCGACATCTCCCACACTGAGACAGATAGGGGTTCATCGCCGACAATCATCACACCTGCCTTATCCGACTGCAAGGCAAACCATCTCACGTCACAACGGTTTCCGTTTTCCTGCGGCACTACATAGTCAAATCCCAGAGCGGACACCTTGCAGTTATATATAGACACCATTGCAGAGGCTTTTCTGTCGGAATAGTTTTCCCATGGGCCACGTCCATAATATGTCACATCCGACAGACGATTGGTACATTCGCATTGCAATCCTACGCGCAACATTTCTGATATTTCAGGAGACTTCATCATTGAATAATGAACGCCTATTGTTCCGTCTGCTTTTACTTTATAATTCAAGGTAAGTCTCAGTCTTTCATCTATAGCCTTTAGCACCTTAACCTCAAGATTGCCTTCCGATTTGCGTACATCTATAGAAACTGTCTTTAGCTTTAATGGAGCATCTTTCCAGAATGCAAACAGTCTATCGACCTTCCATCCTCGCCAGTCATTGTCTGTTGACGCTCTCCAGAAGTTTGGTTTCAGAGCAGATGTGATGATACTTTCATTATCTATCTTATACTGATTGATATAACCATCACTGATATTCAGATAAAAGTTCTTTCCCTTCACGCTGATGTCTTTCTTGTTATCTGAATCGATTTCCATATCCAATGTAGTATCAACACATTCTACTATCTTTGGTAAAGAAAGATACTTAAACTGTTCCCAGGCAACCTCGTATCCAGCTTTGGCATACAGATTGTCATTCTTGAGCCTGGCACTCAGGCATAACCAATATTCCGCACCGTCATCGGCCTTGAAATTCTGAATAGGAAGTTTTAGTTTACAGCTCTCACCAGCTGGTGTTGTCGGCACAATAATCTCACCTTCCTGCAATACACTGTCTTCGTCCTTCAATTGCCAAAAATAACGATACTCATCTGTTGAAAGGAAGAAGTTTCTGTTTTTCACAGTTATCTCTCCACTATAGACATTATCAGTTGTAAATGATACAGGAGCAAACACGTACTTGCATTCCTCAGTAGCAGGTTTAATGGAGCGGTCGGCACTGATAACACCATTTATACAGAAGTTTTGGTCGTTGTGCTCCCCTTTCTCATAGTCACCACCATAATTCCATGATTTCTTATTATATTTCCGTTCATTATCCAGCAATCCCTGGTCTATCCAGTCCCAAATATATCCGCCGGCAAGCGCATCATGAGAACGTATTGCATCCCAGTATTCTTTCAGCCCGCCGGTAGAGTTTCCCATAGAATGTGCATATTCACACATTATTATCGGACGGTTCATGACCGGATTCTTAGTCATCGCAATAAGCTCATCGACCATAGGATACATACGGCTGATGACATCGACGTATAAAGGATCATCGGGATTGGCATACACATAAAACTCTTTCTTTGCCGGTTTGACTTCTTCGTTTACATTAAAATCTATCTCACTCGTAACGATTGATGCTTCTTTACGTCCGATAGGTTTGTATAAAGGATTTTCCGGCTGACCTTGTGCTCCCTCATAATGAACAGGGCGGGTTGGGTCATAATCTTTCAACCATCCTGACAGGGCAGCATGATTAGGACCGCATCCAGACTCGTTACCCAACGACCACATGAACACAGAAGGATGGTTCCTGTCTCTTACAGCCATTCTTACCACTCTCTCCATGAATGGATTAATCCACTCAGGTCTGTTGGACAGATAGCCTCTTTGATGATGAGTTTCAAGATTAGCCTCATCCATTACGTATATACCATACTTATCGCACAATTCATAGAAATAAGGGTCGTTAGGATAGTGCGATGTGCGGACTGTATTGAAGTTATAACGCTTCATAAGCAGAACGTCTTCGAGCATCTCATCACGTGTAACGGTCTTTCCTCCGGTCTCGCTATGGTCATGGCGGTTTACACCAATGAGTTTAATAGGAGTGTCATTCACCAGAATCTGATTACCTGTTATTTTAATATCCCTGAACCCTACCTTATTACTTCTCGCATCCACCACGTTGCCATTTCTGTCTGTGAGCTTTATAACCAAAGTGTATAGATAAGGGTGTTCCGAATTCCATAGTTTTGGCTTAGAAACAATTCCCTCCATCATTCCGTAATAAACATTATCACGCTGAGGATAAGGTTCGTTCACCACATAATCGGCTGTAACGGTAATGTCTTTTCCAAACACAGGATTTCCATCGGCATCATATAATTGGGCGGATAAATTCCATCCCGTCAAATCTTCCATATTCTGATTTGTTATCTCGGGACGAATCTGTAATCGTGCTATATTCTTTTTGAAATCAATACGTGTTCTTACTCCATAATCATATATAGCCACCTGCGGAATAGACATGATATATACCTCACGATGGATACCAGCCATTCGCCAATGGTCAGCATCTTCCATATAACTTCCATCAGTCCACTTATACACCTGTACTGCTAGTTTATTTTCCCCATTCTTCACGTATTCAGTAATATCAAATTCCGTAGGCAAACAACTGTCTTCGGAATATCCCACCTTCTGTCCATTTACCCATACATTGAATCCAGAATAGACACCTCCAAAATGGAGTATAATCCTGTCATTCTTCCACTTGTCTGGAACAACAAATTCTTTAATATAACAACCGGTCTGATTATTCCTGTCAATATATGGCGGACGAGCCGGGAAAGGATAAATAGTATTTGTATATATGGGATAACCATATCCCTGCATCTCCCAACATGAAGGAACAGGAATACTTTTCCATGATGATGAATTGTACTCTACTTTATAAAAATCACCGGGTGCCAATGCTACATCTTCGGAATAGTTAAACTTCCATTGGCCGTTCAACGACATATACTCTGATTTTTCTCTGTTTCCATCTAAAGCCCAATCCACCCTCCGGTAAGAATAAGTAGTACTGCGGGGAGACAAACGGTTAATTCCGTTTATGATCTGGTCCTGCCATGCATTCTGATTGTTTCTCCATTGTTTGACTTTAGTATCCGATGCCCACAGAGATTGCATCAGGAAAAATAACACAGAAAATGAAAAAATAGATTTTAAGTTCAAGTTCATAAATTCGCATTTTAAGTTTCTATGCAAATATATAAGTATAATGAACAATGAAAAGGGTATATTTCTATCTATATAGAGTGGTATTTTTACATATGAGCTTAAACTTTACAGAACACTATCCAAATTACTATACTATGTAGTAATCTATTTGAAAATATTATATATTACCATATCACAAATCTTTTCAGACAATTTTTATATATTCTCATCTTATCCCTTACATCAAAGGTAAATCCCAATCCTGATTTGCCAGCCGCATTTATTCCTTTTTTCAGGAGAATTTTCTTTATGGCTTACGCCATGAAAATTCTCCTGAAAAAGAATGCGGCGGCAAACGGATTAGAATTAAAAGAAAGATTACAGGGATTAACTGCGACCGACGTGACGCATAGCCGTAAATCAAAGGCGGCTATCCTTATATTCTATATATGGCCTCACAAATACTGTGAAAGCCCACCTTCCCAAATAACAAAACATAGCCTGCCTATCAACTCCCCAAATAAGACAGGGATTTCAGCTCCCTCCGATCTGCATAGTCAGATGGCTTAGCTATGCTTTTACTTATACTCTTCCTACTTCCTTTCATCCTTTTTTCCTGCTGTTTCTACATTCTTTCCTATCTCTGGTATGACATCTGATGACATCTGATGACATATAATGCCATCTATTTGCAAATCAACCATTTATCCAATTTATCGCATTACATTTGGACTGTGAAACAAATCAAGTAGTCACTCAAAACAAAAGATTATGGCACAAGAAAACAGTCCTGACAAGGAAAAAAGGCAAGGCCGGACTAAGAAATCAGAAAAACCTTATGTGGAACAAATTGATGAACTTCTGCTGGTACATAACAAAAACGACCCCAAGGAGGGTTTGGGAGTGGTCAGCAAGGCAGACGAGAAAGGCAATTATCAGACGGTTACACCGGAAGAGAAGAACGAGAACTCATTCCTTAAATTCGACAAGAATTCAAGCATCCTCGAAAACTTCATCAAGAATTTCTGGAGCCAGCTGAAGGAGCCTACGCATTTCAGGCTTATCCGTATGACCTTCAATGATTACAAGCAGAACAAACAGGCTCTCAAGGACCTGGCCGAAGGTAAGAATACAGACGCGGTAAAGGAGTTTCTGAAACGCTATGAAATCGTACCGAAAGTAAACAATCAGAAAAACAGTCAAACAAAAGAGGAGGAAACAAAAATGGCAAAGAAGCAGGAACAGACAGCGCAGGCACAGCCTGAACAGGTATCACAGGTGGAAGCTGCCGCACAGGGACGCGAACAGCAGGAACCGCAACGCCAGCAGACACCCACGTACCGCTACAACGAGAACATGATCAACTGGGAAGAACTGGGCAAGTTCGGCGTTTCCAAGGAAATGCTGGAGCAGTCCGGACAGCTTGACAGTATGCTTAAAGGATACAAGACCAACAGGACCATGCCGCTGACACTCAATATTCCGGGAGTATTGACTGCCAAGCTGGACGCACGCCTTTCATTCATATCCAACGGCGGGCAGGTCATGCTGGGCATCCACGGTATCAGAAAGGAACCGGAACTGGAGCGTCCTTATTTCGGACATATCTTCACGGAAGAGGACAAGAAGAACCTGCGTGAAAGCGGGAACATGGGACGCGTGGCTGACCTTAACCTGCGTGGCAACACAACTGAGCCGTGTCTGATTTCCATCGACAAGAATACCAACGAACTGGTAGCCGTCCGACAGGAGCATGTCTATATCCCGAATGAAATCAAAGGGGTAACCCTGACTCCGGACGAAATCCAGAAACTGAAAAACGGTGAACAGATATTCGTAGAGGGAATGAAGTCCAATCAGGGTAAAGAGTTTAATGCCAATCTGCAATACAGTGCGGAAAGAAGAGGCATCGAATTTATCTTCCCGAAAGACCAGGCCTTCAACCAGCAGACACTCGGCGGTGTACCGCTTTCCCCCATGCAGCTCAAAGCGTTGAACGAAGGACACACCATCCTTGTAGAGGATATGAAACGAAAGAACGGCGAACTGTTTTCTTCTTTCGTTACCATGGACAAAGTTACAGGCGGGCTCCAATATACGCGCCACAATCCGGAAACGGGAGAAATCTACATACCGAAAGAAATCTGTTCGGTACAGCTCACACCGGAGGACAAGGAAGCGTTGCGAAAAGGGCAGCCCATCTATCTTGAGAACATGATCAACCGCAAAGGGGAGGAATTCTCGTCATTCGTCAAGCTGGACCTTGTAAGCGGAAGGCCACAGTATTCCAGAACTCCGGACGGTTTCAACGAACGACAGGCACCTACCATCCCGGCTGAGGTTTACGGACACCTGCTTTCGGCACAGGAAAGAGCAAATCTTCAGGACGGAAAGGCCATCCTTGTAACGGGTATGAAAGGTCCCAACGGCAAACCGTTCGATTCCTATCTGAAAGTAAACGCAAACACCGGACAGCTGCAATATTTCCAGGAAAATCCGGATGTACGCCGCAATACCTCACAGCGTGCTTCACAGACTGACAATACCCAGCAGCAGGAACAGAAGAAGGGAGCAAAACAGGCTGTCTGACCTGAACGGGATTCAAATCAATCAAATCATCAACTACTAAAAAAGGAAAGAACATGAACAAGACCAATCATCATATCTACAAGGCTGAACAAATCGACTGGGAAAAACTGGAATCGGTAGGTATCAGCAGATCGCAAATTGAAAAGGACGGAAACATGGACCTGCTCCTTCAGGGAAAGGAAACCAATGTCATGTCCATTAAAATCAAGACTCCTGTATTTTCACTGACCATGGACGCCACACTCAGTCTGATTGAAGACGGGAATGGAAATCCGGTCATCAGCGTAAACGGTATCAACCCTTCAGGTGAATAAATAAGAAACCATAATGTATCATCTCTCTTTCCATACGGACTTACCGTATGGAAAGATATAAAAACAGAATTTATCATGATTGCCATATTAACAGACAAACCAAGTGTAGGAAAAGAAATCGGAAGAATCATCGGTGCAACCAGAGTAAGAAACGGATATGTGGAAGGAAACGGCTACATGGTTACGTGGACTTTCGGGAACATGCTGTCACTGGCCATGCCGAAGGACTACGGAACCCAGAAGCTGGAACGGAATGACTTTCCTTTCATCCCGTCCGAATTTGAACTGATGGTACGTCATACACGCACCGAGAACGGATGGATACCGGAGATTGATGCCGTACTCCAGCTTAAAGTAATCGAGAGAGTGTTCCAGGCATGCGACACCATCATTGCGGCTACTGATGCCAGCCGTGACGGGGAAATGACATTCCGCTATGTCTATCAATACCTGAACTGTACACAGCCTTGCTTCCGTCTGTGGATTTCTTCTCTTACCGACGAGTCTGTGCGTAAAGGCATGGAAAACCTGAAGCCGGACAGTTGCTACGACAGCCTGTTCCTTGCTGCCGACAGCCGCAACAAGGCGGACTGGATTCTCGGAATCAACGCCAGCTATGCCATGTGCAAGGCGACGGGCCTTGGCAACAATTCCCTCGGACGGGTACAGACACCGGTACTGGCTGCCATCAGCAGACGCTACCGTGAAAGGGAGAACCATATTTCATCGGACAGCTGGCCCATCTACATCAGCCTGCAAAAGGACGGCATCCTTTTCAAGATGCGCCGCACACAGGATCTTCCCGACAAAGAATCCGCTACAATGTTTTTCCAGGACTGCAAGCTGGCACATCAGGCACAGATTACAGGTATCAGCCACAGCGTTAAGGAAATACTTCCACCGGACCTGCTTGACCTGACACAACTTCAGAAGGAAGCGAACATCCGCTATGGTTTTACCGCATCAGAGGTGTATGACATCGCCCAGTCTCTTTATGAAAAGAAACTGATTTCCTATCCGCGGACTTCCAGCCGTTATCTGACGGAGGATGTGTTTGACTCGCTTCCACCAATCATGGCGCGTCTGCTTTCATGGGAGCTGTTCCCTGCCGCTAAAGGAACTGGAGGTATTGACATATCCGGTTTGTCCCATCACATAATAAACGCAGAAAAGGCCAATGTACATCATGCCATCATCATTACAGGTATCCGTCCCGGGAATCTGTCCGAAAAGGAAATACTGGTTTACAGACTTGTAGCCGGAAGGATGCTTGAAGCATTCATGCCTCCGTGCCGCATAGAAACGACAAATGTTGAAGCGGTTTGTGCGGCGCAACATTTCAAGGCCGAACAAACAAGAATCATTGAAGCCGGCTGGCATGACGTGTTCATGCGTTCCGACATGGTTCCAAAATCGGGATATTCCGTCAATGAACTCCCCGAAGTGAAGAAAGGTGATAACCTGAATGTATGCGGATGCAATATGGTACACAAAAAACAGCTGCCGGTAGATCCGTTCACGGATGCAGAACTGGTGGAATACATGGAACTGAACGGATTGGGCACGGTATCCTCACGTACCAATATCATCCGTACACTGGTTAACCGTAAGTATATCCGTTATTCAAGGAAATATATTGTTCCGACCCCGAAAGGTATGTTCACCTACGAAACCATCCGTGGAAAGAAAATTGCGGATACTTCACTTACAGCTGACTGGGAAAAACAGCTGGCCGGACTTGAAAGCGGAATGATAACCGGGCAGGACTTTCTTAATAGGATCAGGACTCTCGCCAAGGAAATGACCGATGACATTTTCAACACCTATTCCACAAAAGAAGAATAACATCAATATTAACCACAAGAATGCAGGCCGGAAGGTCTGCATTTTTTTGTATCCGTACAGAAAAGAATCTGTTTTTCCGCTTTTAAGCGGCAAAGGTCTTGGATTGCCTGCCTTTTGTCGCAAGGCTGCCCTCATGGGCTTGGCTGGACAGGAAAAAATCATCCTCGCTGCGCTCCGGTATTTTTTCCTGCCAGGCCTTGCGCAAAAAGGCAATCCAAGAGGCCGGAAGCCTATAAAATCGGGAAAACACATCCCGATGGGATTATTCATTCATAAAATTAAGGATTATGGAACTACAGATTATCGAAAGTATCAGCAAGCATGCGGTAACCCTGGTATTGGTTATCGGAATACTTATGCTGACAGACAAAGGTATTATGCCTACAGGTATGATTGCAATGCTCCTGCTCACCGGAGGAATCATAGGATTTCTTTTCAGAGCTCTTCTACTGATTGTCAGGATAGCATTTATCTTTTTCATTGTCGGACTCCTGTTTTTCTAACCAATAAAACCAACATATATGAAAACAAGTACATGTATATCTTCTGCTCCTGTCATGCCGGCTGTATGGCCACAGAGCGAACATATCAGACCAATCAAAAGACGTCTGCCCAATACAGTTGATGAACCTAAAAACATCGGCTACTATCTGGAATCTCTGCGTGATATTGCAAGCAGACCGGACAGGGAGGATGTCCTGAAAGAATTCTTCAAGGAATCTTATATATAACCATAAAATTTTTCAATTATGTTTTTCCAATCAATTTATCAGATGATTACAGCAGGTACGGATCTGAATATCAATATCCGTAAAGTGGACAACAGCCTGAGCGTAGCAGTCATGCCAAGGCGGAACAGCCTGAAAGAGGATACGCGGCAGAACATGGTGCCGCTGGTAGTGAACGGAACACCGGCAGAACTGGATATGGGTTTCCTGCAGACCATACTCCAACCGATACAGAAGGTACAGGGACTGCTTGCCAATGCGGAAAATTTCGAGAAACAGGCAGAAAAGGCAACGGCACAGGCCAAATCATCCAAGGCTCCAACAGTACCGGCCGAATCAAAGGAAGCCAGGGAAAAACGGGAAAAGATGGAAAAGCTCCTCAAAAAGGCTGATGATGCAACTGCCGCAAAAAGGTTCTCCGAAGCAATGACATGGTTGAAACAGGCACGGGTTCTGGCTTCTGCCGAAAAACAGAAGGAGATTGATGCCAGGATGCAGGAAGTACAGAAACAGGCCAGCGAAGGAAGTCTGTTCGGTATGGCAGAGGAACCGGCACCGGTAATTCCCCAACCACAAGGCAGCATGAACGGTCAGCCACAGCCCGGTATGCAAACAAGCATATTCCCGGAGCAGCAGACCCATACTATGAATCCTGAACCTGTCATGCTGTCTGCTCCACAACAGAATCCACAGGAAATGCCTCAACCGGTATATGGAACGAACGGAGCATATATCCAACCTGCTCCAAACCGGCCCGTGATGCAAGGAACAGGTATGCCACAAGGAGCTACAATGCAGCCCTATCCGCAGCAGCCGGCTTACCAGCCTGAGACGGCTCCTTATCCACAACAACAGGTACGGCAGCCGACAAACGGCCATATACCGAACGGAACAGTACAGGTACAGAACGGAAACGGACGGGAATACCAGACTGCGCCGGCTACACATGAGACATTCTGCTTCGATCCGGAAGACGAGAATGACAGGGAACTTCTAAAAGAGGACCCGTATGCGGAATATCCGGATTTTCCGGCTGAGTACCGTATGAAGGACGAGGCACAGGTAGAAATGGTATACTGCTGATATATAAAAATAAATGATTTGTAAAACCAATAAACTATAAACAATATGGCACTGGAAATTAAAGGAATGAAAAGAGTATTCAAGATGAAGAAGAACAGTCAGGAAATCGTACTGGACGATCCGAACGTAAACATGTCTCCGGCTGAAGTGATGGACTTCTATTCAATGAACTATCCAGAACTGACCACCGCGACCGTACACGGACCGGAAATCGAAGACGACCGGGCGGTATATGAATTCAAGACAACCATCGGAGTGAAAGGGTAAGGACATGAAAAAAGGACAACGTAAAGACAAGAAACCATGTACACAACTTACGGAACGGGCTTTGGAAAATTTAGCCAGACTTATCATATCGGAACTCGAAAATACGGACATAAGCCGGGGCATCAGAAGCAGGAAGAAAAGAAAACTCCCTCCAGCAGAAAGCCTCATGGTTTTCTGAACACGAGAATACCTTCCATCGCTCCCGACCTGTATGTGGAGAATGACAGGGATGTAACGGTAAATGTCACCACCAAAGAGAATCTTGATTTCCTGTACCGTTCAGCCATGAAGTATGCGCAGCTCCTGGATATGGAGCTGCCATACCATCCTACAGGCAGGACTTCCATAAGAGAAAAAATATGCCTGCTATATAATGCGCTGGATTCCATAGTATCTCATCATGTAAATCTGGAACTTGTCGGTGACAGGCTCCAGTTCTGTATCTATCATTTCCATGAATGGCCTGATTACACCCTGTTCCTTATACCGATAGATTTTACGGAAAGACTGAAAGGGGAAATCAAAAGGATCACACTGGAGTTCATCAGACGGTTCATCAAATATCACAGGATGATGGATATAACCGATACCCCTTATTTTGAGATGTCGGAAGTCTGTATCGATTATGTGGACTTTGAACAGCTTGATGAGGAAGAGAAAAAGAATCTGTACAGAAAGGAAAAGCTTTTCAGGTCATATGAAAAAGGGAGAATCCACAGGAAACTGTGCCGGATGTACTCCAGGGCTTTCTGTAGGAATCTGGAAGAACATATCCGCAACTGTAATCCTTCCAGCAATAAGGAAAAAAGACTTTTGGAACTGATTACTGAAGGGATGTCCCTGATTGCAAAGGACAGTCCTCATATCTTGAATTATGACTATGACTATGCAAGCAAAAAGGAAAGGGATTTCGAACCGCCACCGCTCGAATATCAGATTCTGCTTACATATTCCATCACGGATACGGTTACCAAAGACATGGAAAGCTGTTTCAGTACTGACTGTCAGGAAACATATAACCAGACTCCCGTATCATTTACATTCATCACACCGGAAACTGAAAAACTGTTCAGACCAGAGAATTATCCGGAACGGTTCTCAAAATGGTTTGAGAAATTTGTAGAACATGTTACCTATAATTTATAAACATCATGAATGAACTGACCCAAAACATACAGAAAATGATGGTGCCGAAAGCTGCTATCATAGCCTACAAGTATGAAGACAGAAGAAATTCTGACACCAGGTACTTCATAGAATTGCGTCCCATCGGAAAAAGCGGACAGATGGGGGCAGGTATCCCCGTCACATACGAATTCATGAATACCCTGCTGGAATCCTACACGGAAGAAATGAGCGGGATACCGGCAGGAAGAGTCCCCGATAACATGCTGGCCTGCAATCCGAGAAAAGGACAGGAAGAATATATCTGGTACAATCCGCCCGGAAAGAGACAGATGTTCTTTCACAAGGATCTCAATATACAGGACGGCATATTCAATCTGCCGGGAATTGTTTATCATGTAAAAAACGGAAGCATGGACGTATTCGCCTTCAAGGGAAAACGTCCGGTGGAGACGACTCCACTGTTCCGTGCCCCGTTCTTCAACGTGACCGGGTCAAGTGTCTGCCTTGGCAGCAGTTCTCTGGAAAAGCCACAAAACCCGACTTTCCTTTCCCTGCTGGAATACTGGGAAAAACGGTTCTGGCTGACTGAATTCTCCCATCTTGGAGGAAATGTCAATCCTACCGTTTCAAATCTTGTCATCGTCACCGAGAACATAAGAAACAATCCGTTCGATATGAACGAACTCAAGCCCATGAATAAAAAACTTAAAGACATACTTCCATGAAAAAGATACATTTTACCGACCGCTACCTGCTCAATCCGCGTCATCCGGTAACAGTATTCGTCATCGGAGCCGGAGGTACAGGCTCACAAGTGATAACCAATCTGGCACGTATGAGCATGGCACTTCAAGCATTGGGCCATCCGGGACTGCATGTCACCGTATTCGATCCCGACACAGTAAGCCAGGCCAATATAGGACGCCAGCTTTTCAGTGAAACAGAACTGGGACTGAACAAAGCCGTATCACTAGTCACACGCATCAACCGTTTCTTCGGATACGCATGGACTGCCGAACCGCAATGTTTTCCTACCAGGAATTTTTCTGAAGACAGCACAGCAAATATCATCATAACCTGTACGGACAATATACGTTCACGTCTTACGCTTTGGAAGTTCCTGAAGAAAGTCCGCAAAGAAAACTTCAGTGACCATTCGGCTCCCATATACTGGATGGATTTCGGGAACAGCCAGACAAAAGGACAGGTCATCATCGGGACGGTACGTGAGAAAGTTCTCCAACCTTCTTCACAGGAATATATTCCCATGCCTAAAATGAATGTCATCACCGAGGAAGTGGACTATGCAAAAATCAAGGAAAAAGAATCAGGACCAAGCTGTTCCCTGTCGGAAGCCCTGGAAAAACAGGATCTGTTCATTAACTCCACACTGGCACATATCGGATGTGACCTGCTCTGGAAAATGTTCAAGGAAGGAAAGACACTGTATCGCGGTGTCTATGTCAATCTGGATACATTGAAAATGACCGCAATCCCGGTGTAATGACGGAAGTGACCGTATCATCTTTCCATCAGAATACGGTCACTTATTCTATTTGCTGCTTATTATTTACATCTGAAATATCTTTTCCAAAAGTAGCCTTTTGCTTATTCATTTTTTATTTGTATATTTGAGAAGAAAAACATAACTTTTTTATGAACGCAGAAAATTTAAGAATAGGAGACTATGTACATATCCATTTTCTCAAAAACACAACTACTGAACAAGCCAAAGTTGAGAATATCAATATTGAAAATAACACCATTATTTTGGTAAATCAAAGAAAAGATATAATTAAGATTGATACTGAAGATAAATGGGAACAGATAAAACCAATTCCATTAGATGAAAGTGTATTGAAACAGTTTGGATACAAGGATTCTATTAAGACTGTATATGGCCTAGTTAATAAAAATGTATATGAAAAAGTATACATATTTAAAGATAGGTCACCTATATTAGTAACTTTAATTTATGAAGATGGTGTATTTAAACTGGTACAAAGTGATGATGAAGCTTTTTATGGATGTAAGACGAAACCCTCGTTTCAAGATCTTCACATTTTTCAACACTATCTTTCCGATAATATGTACATTAATAATATATAGACAAGAATCTTAAATAAAAAACATTTCAAAACAATCAGACAGACTTCGCAAACTATATATATAAATAGTTTGCGAAGTCTGTCTGATTGTTATTTTATTTCAATTCAAAGAATTGGTATCGTCTCATTTACTCATTTTCTACTGTTCATTATACTTATTTTCCATGTGCCAGTATCACATCCATTCCATTAACTACTTTTATCCTTACCACGCTGGAGGAGGAAACTCTGTATCTCTGAGGCGAGATAGAATGATTTCCCGTTCTTTTCCACCGAGTAATATTTAATCTTGCCCTCTTGCCTGTAACGTGCCAAAGTTCTTTGTGACACACCAAGGAGTTCTGCCAAATCGACATTATCAAGCAGTCTATCTCCGTTCATACATTCTTTCAGACGGTTCATCTGATCCAGTTTCTTTTCAATGCGAACAAATCCCTCTACCATTGTACCTATCAGTTTTTCGAGTATCTCATTATCTATATATGACATAATTCCAATGTTTAAGTGAATAAATCGATACTCCCGTTGTGCGCACTCTAAGAGTATTTACTTATAGTAGTGAAAATAGTATGCCTTAATTTCAGATAATACCTAAAAAACACGTTACATTCTGATAATCAAGCATATAAATTTTATCTATTTCATATTAGTGTAAACCGGAAGTGTAAACTTTAAAATGCAGAATTGATAACAGGTCAACAACATTGATATCCAATACTATATGATAATATGTTTCCATATGAATACTTATACCAGATTATACTTTATCTGTACTACCAGACACTAACTGTTCATGTGCCCATTCTACAAGAGATTTACGAGAAAAAACCAGTTTGTTTCCATACTTCATAAAAGGAATCTGTCCGAGTGAAGTCATTTTATACAGCTTAGCTTTAGAAGTAGGAAATCCATGCTCATCCAATACCTTCAATGCACTAGATAAATTCAAAGTATCAGGTAATCCAGATGAAATTGTTTCTTTATTATTCCCTGAATAATATTTTGAAATAGCTCTGAATACGATTTCTTCAATCTGTTCTTCTGTTGCAACTATTATACCTGCCATAATCAAACATTTTGCGGATTAACTACTCGATTTTACCCCTATTACTTCAGAGGTTTCAAGACAAAGAAATTATAAAAACAAATAGTATTCAAACAGGAAAACATATATACAAGCTATGACATTTAATGACAAAAACCGTCATTTAAAGACAAATGAAAATGCCATTTCAAGGAGCTGTCATCAAAAGTCCTTAAAATGGCATCAAATTGCAACTATTATATAGATGATAAAAAATTATTGCTTTTGTTTTCTAAGTTGAGAAATAACCTCATTTACATCAAAAAACTTAAGATTATCATATGATTTCTCACTATATTTTATCAGACCATCCTTTAGCCACTTGTTCACAGTTGCAGGAGTAACTTTCATCCATTTTGAAAGATGAATATTTGTTATCAAATAATAACCGTTCAACTGTGTCAATTTATGCTTATTTGCAGAAAATCCACGCTGTAGACGGTCAACAAGTGTATCTATATCCTTTTTTAAAATTTGTGGAGCCGGTTTATTTTCTTTAATCGTCAATTCTATAGACTTCATATCAAAATTATTCAATTGAGGCAGCTTGGATAACTCCTCTATGATATGAACTGCACACTTCAAATCCTGAATCTTGAATATTAATTGCTTCCGTCTTGGCATAGTAGTGATTTTCCTTTTTCAGTGGTATAATATTTCTGCAAACGGCTGTTAGGCTTATCAGGAACAGTCATTGCCAACAATCCTTCCTCAATCAGAGGGTTTATATATTTATTCCTAAATTTAGTCCGATTACTAAAGTGCAGCAAAGTAATAATTTCCATTAGAGACTTTTCCGATATACAAGTTTTAAGAATTGTCTGTATTTCTCCCCGACTTAGAGCCAACTTAGTCCCAACTTGGTCCCAACTTGGTCCCAACTTAGTCCCAACTTGGTCCTGACCTGTCTGAATATTTTTTGCAAACTCAAACTCTTTAGGATCACGATAGGTAATAGAAAAGACAAACTCCTCTCCACTACGAATCTCTATCTCAGAGTTTTCAAAGTATAACGGAGCATATTTCCGAATATTTTTCTGTCCGGAACCAAGTTCCTCAGCCCATTTCATTTCACGGAATACCTTTGTTATTAGCGGATTCTTTGTACGAGTACGCCAGTCATTTATATCTATATCCCCTGTTTGGAAAGGTTTCGTCCAATTCTCTGTTATTACTCGATCACGAAATATAAGGAACTTATTGCTATATGAACTGATATACTCACGATGCAGAAGTGTATTCGAGATTATTTCTCTGAATATCATTACCCGTAAGTCCAAACGATCTATTCCATTATCCGCCAAACGAAACTTATCAGGCATGTTGCGTTGCACGAAATTCAACAAACGAATATATGACTGAATCAAATTTACGCATATCATATCCCGGTCATTGTAACGAATATCAGGGTCAGTCGGAAGCGGATGCAAAAAACGCTCGTAAGACATGCTACGATAAATGGCATCCGTACGATGCCACGGACAACAGTTCAGAATAGCCTGTTCCTTGCCAAATAAAAGAATAGCAGCCAACTTATATCCTTCCCTATTTGTTCCCCGTTGCTTACCCCAGAACAGGCTTTTCAGGAATTCTTCATTTGTCATGCTCAACCACGGATGATTGGAGTTATGAATAGAAATGTGGCTACGCATAATCTTGAACGATTCTTCATCCATATCTGCCAATGTTACATCGGGAAATACTTCATTCTCGGAAGACTCCTTTTCCTTTCGCATGAACATGTTCTTAACCAGATAAGTATGCTTTGACACATCATTGTCTGCATCACCCCAACGGTCATAAAAACGGTTCTTATATCTATGTACCTGTTCACTCTCTGGCACACTCAGATACAGGATAATCTTACCGTCAATCTCTATCTGCTCCGGCGTGATTGGCATTGGAGGAAGAAACAGTTCAGGATTATTCAGTGTATTGATAATACTTTTGGTCATATCTGTTACGCATTTAGGGTTAATTCCTAATATAGCCCCATCATCATCCACTCCTAAAAAGATATATCCTCCCTCTGCATTCAGAAAAGAACATACCGTTTCATACACGGAAGCCGAAACCTTATCCGTGCATTTCTTAAATTCTACTTGTCTATTCTCGCCATGCAAAAGCAAGTCTTTTATTTTATTTGTTGATAACATACCGTTTCCTTTATAATACTTTTACCGCTTCGTCTATTACGCTACTGGCAAAGCTATCCAAATAAGTATTGGTCGTTGACAAATCACTATGACCCAATATCTGTGAGATAACTTCACGTGGTACTTGATTGTCCTGTAAAGTCATAGCCATTGTATGACGGCTCACATAACTGGTCAGCTTCATGTCCGTAATCCCTAAAGTCTGCGCTAAATTAGCCAAATTCTTGTTATTACGTCCAAAACGGCTACGAATATGATTATATAATTGTTCTCCTTTATATCCTGGAATAGAAACGATTGGTAATAAATAATCTTCTACCAAAATTGTATTAGAAGCAAACCAGTCCATCAATTCCTGAATTTCAGAAGTTATCTTAATCTGAATAGGTTTTACTTTCTTTGCTTCTTTTGTCTTATTTCGTTTATAAACAATATAGCTTCCACCATTATAACGGATTATATTGTTTTTAGTCAACAATGCAGCGTCAATAAACGATATTCCATAACAATAATAAGAAAATAGGAACAAACGTCTTGCAAGCTCTTGAGCATGACTTTTAACAGCAGTATGTTTCAGTTTATCCATATCTTCATGTGGCAAATAGCGCTTTGCTGTTTCTTCTTCCAAGGCAGAGATATTAAAACCTCCTTTTCCAAAAGGATAGGTGACTTCAGAAGCCTCCTGATCTTGTATAGCCTTATTTAAAATTGCACGCAGAGCTTTGAAATAATATTTCCGGGTATTTCCTTTACACTCCCGTTTCTGAAGAAACACATCGAAAGCCTTTACATATTTAATGTCTATTTCAGAAAACACTTTCTTATCAAACTTACTATCAAACAATTCAAGCATATGTAAAGTACGACTATAACAAACTGAATTTCCTACATGACCAGTATCCTTTAACGTAGTTATTGTCTTATTGAAATAATCCTTTACTTTACCTTTTGAGGCCTTATTCAAAAATGCTTCTTCAAACTGATTTAAAGTCCAATCAACCCTTTCTATTTCAAAGTTGCGAAATATTTCATTAATCTGGGTTTCTATTTCAGATAATCTTGCATTCCATATTTTAAATTTAGGTACAATTTTCTTATCAGAAACAAATCGACCATCAGATTCATTCCACTGCTCTTTTGTTGAAACCAATCCAGTTCGTATTAACTTACTTTTTCTTTCTTTAGTAATTCTAATAGAAACCGGAAAACTGCCATCTTTACGTTCATTACCCGCAAACAGAATAAACTTATATGTTGCCATAGATATAGGTGTTATATTTATTTTCCTACAACAAATCTACAACATTTTGAGTAAAAACCATCAAAACAGAAGAAAATTTATAGAAATTAAATAGTTGATTATCAATAAAAATCATACTGAAAATCAAACAAATACAAAATACATATATCATAAAATAAGCCCCTGGGGGGCGTGTGGTCGCTGGTTCGAATCCAGTCACCCCGACTGATTGTAAGCATTGATAATCTGATGATTGCCGATGCTTTTTTGCTTTTATGCATATTGCTGCAAGCGGCGGTTTAATCGAGCAAATTAAACCAGCAATTAAACCAAGAATTAAACCAAAATTCTTATGGACGCTACAATTTCAGTGATTTGCTACAAAAGTAAAACCCTAGCAAATGGAGAATACCCTTTAATGTTAAGAATTGCACAGAATGGGAAAAGCACCTACAAAAGTCTTAAAATATCTGTTGCAGCAAAACATTGGGACTTTGAACGAAATGTACCCAAACCTAACAATCCAAACAAGGACTTAATTCAAAAGATTATACTTAAAACAAAATTAGATTATCAGCAAAAAATCTTAGAAAAGAAAGCCAATAGCGAAGAGTTTACCGCTTCTTCATTAATAAATGAACAGAAAGATTCAATCAAAGCAAAAACAGTTGAAGAGTTCTACCTATCTCTAATCGAAGATTTAAAGCAGAAAGGTAGAATTGGTAATAGCTATGCTTACCTAAACTCATATAACACCCTGCGTAATTTCAATAAAGGCAAAAAGTTGAATTATACTTTCAGCCATATAGACGTTTCTTTCTGCAAAAAATTTGAGGACTGGATGCGAAGCAAAGGAAATAAAGACACAACTTTAAGCTACCAGTTCCGTACTTTGAGAGCTGCATATAACAAAGCCATAGAAGCAAAGATAGTAGCACGTGAAAAGAATCCGTTTATTGAGTACAAGCTAAGCCACTTCAATACCAAAACT
>NZ_JBBKBF010000015.1:0-61079 GCF_037892625.1 Phocaeicola sp. ICN-14070
CATATATCCCCGTTTTATTACAAAAAATCTTACATTCATAAGATTTGAAAAGTAATTATATAAAAAACGTCTGATACAGTTCAAGTATACATCTTAAAACTGTATCAGACGAGAATTTTGTTATAATATGTCAATTAGTCAATCATATCAAATCCGCAATAAGGAACCAAAGCCTTAGGAATGCGAATTCCTTCTGGAGTTTGATTATTTTCCAGCAATGCGGCCACAATACGAGGCAAAGCCAAAGCTGAACCATTCAATGTATGACAAAGTTCTGTTTTCTTTTCAGCTGTACGATAACGGCATTTCAAACGGTTTGCCTGATAAGTATCGAAATTTGAAACAGAACTTACTTCCAACCAGCGTTTCTGTGCTTCAGAGTATACTTCGAAATCGAAGCAAAGTGCGGCTGTAAAGCTCATATCACCACCACACAAACGAAGAATTCTGTAAGGAAGTTCCAATTTCTTCAACAAGCCTTCTACATGGTCCAACATTTCCTGATGAGACTGTTTAGAATGTTCCGGTTTGTCAATGCGCACCAATTCAACTTTTGAGAATTCATGCAAACGGTTCAAACCACGTACATCCTTTCCATAAGAACCAGCTTCACGACGGAAACACTGAGTGTAAGCACAGTTCTTAATCGGAAGCTGTTTTTCATCCAGAATCACGTCACGGTAAATATTAGTCACAGGCACTTCAGCAGTAGGAATCAGATACAAGTCATCCAAGTTGCAGTGATACATCTGACCTTCCTTATCAGGCAACTGTCCTGTACCATAGCCAGATGCAGCATTCACTACTGTAGGAGGCATGATTTCTTCATAACCTGCAGCACGAGCCTCATCCAGGAAGAAGTTAATCAATGCACGCTGCAAACGAGCACCTTTTCCTTTGTATACCGGGAAACCAGCACCTGTAATCTTAACGCCTAAATCAAAATCAATCAAATCATATTTTTTGGCCAGCTCCCAATGGGGCAATGCATCTTTCGGAAGTTCGGTTTCCATACCTCCCATTTTTTCTACCACATTATCTTCAGCTCCAAAACCTTCCGGAACACTTTCGTAAGGTACATTAGGGATGGTATAAAGCAAGTTCTGCATATCTTCAGCAGCCTTATCCATCGTTGCCTGCAGTTCTTTGCTAATTTCTTTGATTTCCGCTACACGAGCTTTAGCAGCTTCTGCCTCTTCCTTTTTTCCCTCTTTCATCAAAGCACCGATAGTCTTCGATGTAGAATTTACTTCTGAGAGATTTTTATCTAATTGGTTTTGTGCGCTACGTCTCTGATCATTCAGTTCAAGCACTTTTGCAATTGTTTCTCTTGCATTTGCAAAATGCTTTTTCTCCAATCCACGAATCACCTTGTCGGTGTCTTCTGTAATTTGTTTAATAGTAAGCATATCTTTTTACTTTTTAATGTAATCCAAACCGTAATTGCGTTGCAAAGATATAGTTTTTTATTGGAATATATAAACAGATGCCATGCAGAAAATAACTTCTTCTCAGAAAACGGGCAGTGTATAAACCAAACCTAATGAGATGCGCTGGTGGTTATAACTTTCCGCTCCCCACGAACGTGCTTTCTCTGTCAAATGTATATTCTTATATAATAGGTGAAGATAGCACAACAGCTCACTGTTTTTCAAAGGATAATACTCTGCACAAAACTGTACGTTCCATACCCTGCGATAGGTTCCTGATGAAAACTCGTCATTCGATTTAAACACATTGCCCTGTTCATAGACTCCTTTTACATACATATTCCAATGTGAAGCCACACGGTAGTCTAAATTGAATATAGTTGTAAAGTAGTCCACATTCGGCACCGTAGTACCTTCACCATTCACAGCTGTTACCTCACTAATAAGTCCTTTGGAGTCGATGCCCTCACGCGAATACATAAAATCAATGTAGCCTAAAAAGGGTTTCTTGTCCCATACATTTCCACAAGTAAAATAAAATACATTCTTATTTTTTGCCAGCTGTCCATAGGAAAGAGAATAACGAAGCTGCATGGCATGATCTACAAAATAACCGTCCCAGTTAACAGTTGCCAGCAAAGGAATTTTAGTAGGCTCTACCCCTTCCGGAAGTCCATACATGAACTGATCAGCACTATCTCCGTTCCGATTATTTGTCAACTGAAAATTAAACTCATGGTTGTCATTCATCTTGTAGGCCGCATTCAAACCCGCCTGATAGCATGGTATCGTGTTATTGAAATCAGAGTAATGCCGCACTTTAATGGCATTCACCCAGCACTCATACCCACTGAACTGGACAGGTTGCTTTCCGGCAGTCAGTTTCCATTTGTCATCCAACTGCCAACCTACCATAGCCAATTCCACTGAACCAGACAGATTATCCAAGGGAATATTGGGAGTAGTATATTGATTCAAAGACTGACGAAAATGATAGGAGAATTTTTCATGAAATCCCCCTAACACCTCCAAACGGATACGATGCACCTTAAATGCCGCTTCATCCAGTTTGGCATTATTAAAGGAGACATCGGCAGCAGAACAGAACTGAATATTCATATCTGCCCAATCCACCTTCCGCTTACCATCCGTCATTCTCTCTAACAGCGGCACATTGTCTGTAGAAGACACCATAGATTCGCTTTGGGCATATCCCTTTCCTACCGACAATGTAAGACATACAAACAAAGACGCTACAATCTCTTTCCAGACTTTTATCTCAACCAACCGCCCCATCATACATTACAAAGATTGACGAATACGAACCAGTTTAATCAGCAAGTCTTCCAGCAAGTCCAATTTTAGCATATTGGCTCCATCGCTTTTTGCTTTAGAAGGATCTTCATGAGTTTCCATAAACAACCCATCCACACCAACTGCCACACCGGCCTTTGCCACAGTTTCAATAAGCTGCGGCATACCCCCTGTAACTCCTGAAGTCTGATTTGGCTGTTGCAAAGAATGTGTCACATCCAGCACTACCGGATGTCCGAAAGATTGCATCTCCGGAATACCTCTATAATCGACAATCAAATCCTGATAACCAAATGTTGTACCACGTTCCGTCAGCATCACCTGATCGTTACCTGCCTCTACCACTTTATCAGCCGCAAAACGCATGGCAGCAGGAGACAAGAACTGACCTTTTTTAATATTGACAATTTTTCCGGTGCGAGCTGCCGCAACCAGCAAATCGGTCTGACGACAAAGAAATGCCGGTATCTGCAACACATCCACATATTCAGCAGCCATTTCTGCTTCGGAAGCAGTATGAATATCTGTTACTACAGGCACATTAAACGTACTTCTAACCTTAGCCAAGATTTTCAGCGCCTTTTCATCACCTATTCCCGTGAAAGAATCCAAACGAGAACGGTTCGCTTTTCGGTAAGAACCTTTAAAAACGTATGGAATATGCAATTTATCCGTAATTTTAACTACTCGCTCCGCAATACGAAGAGCCATATCCTCTCCTTCTATCACACAAGGACCTGTCAGCAGGAAAAACATATCATCCCGCTTTAAATCAGAAATATTCTTTATCATATTAATTAGGTATTATCAAAGTAATTGCTTCTGGAGCTATTGTAATTTCAATCGGGAAATGACGATCCAACCAAAGCCGACCATCCAGACTGACTTCCGCATTCTGTGCACGCAATACCTTTACGCACCGCGTACGATAAGGCTTGACCGTCTTATGATTCAGCAATCTTCCCTGTTGCAACATCCAAAGTCCGGAAATTAACTGACGAAGCTCTGGACGATAAATAATAGACACATCAAGCCACCCGTTATATGGAACAGCGCTCGGAGTCAGTCCATACCCGTATGCACTACCAATTCCCACAGCCATGATGCGCCCACGAATATGTTCGTCATTTACCTTCAAATGCATCCGATGTAATTTCCGTTCAAAGGCAACCAGAAACAATGAAGCTAGATAAGAAATCAGTGGAATTCCCCAAAAGCGACGAGTTTCATTGGTAATCCGTACAATTCGGGCACCAAGTCCCATATACACAGCATTCAGGAAGTAACGAGTCTGATGTTGTTCTCCGTCAAAATACGAGAACACCCCAATATCAATTTTTCTCAATCGACGATTGATCAACACATTTACCGCTTTCTTATAATCATCGGAGCTTAGTCCCCAGTACTTTGCAAAATCATTACCAATCCCATTCGGAATCACCCCTAAGGCTATCTGGCTTTTATCTTTTACATCAGAATACATAATACCATTCAGGGCATCATTAAGCGCACCATCTCCGCCTACTACCACAATCGTAAGATAACCATTATTAGCCAGTGTCTTTGCCAAACGTTCAACCGAACCAAATCCCTCCGACTGCACATAATCATATTTCACCTTACATTCATCCATGTAAGCACGAATGGTCTGCCAACGTTTCTGAGCCTTCCGGCTTCCGGCCTTGGGGTTATAAATCACCCCCCATCTGTCTGGTTCTACTGCCATTTCCGTTTATTTTATCAGATCAATAATTCGTTCCACATTCTCATTCAGTGGTGCTTCAGCATCTATCCAATGAATCTGAAAGCCCCTCCTTTCCATACCTCTAAACCAAGTCATCTGCCGTTTGGCAAACTGATGAATAGCGATTTCAAGTTGACTGAACATGTCATCGTAAGACAACTTACCCACTGCATATAAAGTCAAATATTTATATTCCAGACCATAATAAATCAAATCATCAGGATTTATCCCCTCTTCCAGCAACGCCTTTACTTCATCAACCATCCCTTCCTGCAAACGTTTCTTCAATCGGTTGGTAATCTTCTGCCGGCGCAAATTCCGATCAATATCCACTCCGATAATCAGACTATGTATTTCGGGGAATGAACGCGCATTGACATCTTGAGTTAAATAATATTCCTCTATTTCAATTGCCCGAATGGCTCGCTTCACCGTATCTACATCTGTTGAATTATGCAATTTCTTATAGCGAGACAAGATATCCGTCAACTCCTCAAGCGATTTAGAAGCCAAACGTTCTCTCAGTTCTTTATTTTCCGGAACAGGAAGTAAACGGTATCCTTTCAAAATGGACTCCAGATACATACCTGTACCTCCACACAAAATCGGTAGAAGTCCTCTGGCCTTTATATCTTCGTATGCAACTAAAAAATCACGTTGATATTCAAATACATTATATTTATAGCCTGGTTCCACAATGTCTATCAAATGATAAGGAACCTTATAGCCGTCAACCACATAGTCTGATAAATCCTTACCTGTTCCCAAATCCATCCTACGATACACCTGACGACTGTCACCACTAATAATTTCTGTTTTCAGACGAGCAGCCAAAGTTGCAGCCAAAGAAGTCTTTCCTGAAGCCGTTGGACCAAGTATCGTAATCAAATCATAATTCATAAGGTCATTTTTGAGAAGTTCAACGGCAAAGATAGTTTTTTTCTGCACAACACACACGAATATGCGTAAAAAAAAGCCGCCAGGAGAAAATCCTGACGGCTCTTGCTATATGGTCTAAACTAATTAGCAGTTTACAGAAGCCATGTGAGCGATCAAATCCAATACTTTGTTAGAGTAACCAATTTCGTTGTCATACCAAGAAACAACCTTAACAAAAGTATCAGTCAAAGCAATACCAGCTTTAGCATCGAAGATAGAAGTGTGAGTGTCACCCAAGAAGTCAGAAGAAACAACTGCATCTTCAGTGTAACCCAGGATACCCTTCAATTCGCCTTCAGAAGCTTCCTTCATAGCAGCGCAGATTTCAGCATAAGTAGCCGGTTTAGCCAAGTTAACAGTCAAGTCAACTACAGATACGTCCAAAGTCGGAACACGCATTGACATACCAGTCAATTTACCGTTCAAAGCCGGGATAACTTTACCTACAGCTTTAGCAGCACCAGTTGAAGACGGGATGATGTTACCAGAAGCAGCACGACCACCTCTCCAGTCTTTCATAGAAGGACCGTCAACAGTTTTCTGAGTAGCAGTTGTAGAGTGAACTGTAGTCATCAAACCATCAGTGACACCCCATTTGTCGTTCAAAACCTTAGCGATAGGAGCCAAGCAGTTAGTAGTACAAGAAGCGTTAGAAACGAACTGAGTACCTTTAACATAAGTTTTTTCGTTAACACCGCAAACGAACATCGGAGTGTCATCCTTAGAAGGAGCTGACATAACTACATATTTAGCACCAGCTTCGATGTGAGCCTGAGCTTTTTCTTTAGTCAAGAACAAACCAGTAGATTCTACTACGTATTCAGCACCTACTGCATCCCAAGCCAATTCTTTAGGATCTTTGCAAGCTGTTACACGGATTTCTTTACCGTTAACAATCAATTTGCTGTTTTCAACGTCAGCTTCGATAGTACCGTTGAATTTACCGTGCATAGTATCATATTTCAACATGTATGCCAAGTAATCTACCGGACACAAGTCGTTAATACCTACGATCTGAATATCGTTTCTGTTCTGAGCTGCACGGAATACGAAACGGCCGATACGACCGAAACCGTTAATACCTACTTTAATCATTTTGTTTAAAATTTAAAGGTTTTATAATTGCTTTATAAACACTCACTCTATTAGTAATCAAAAGGAACCATCAATTTGACATTTATTCCTTTCCGATTGCGATGCAAAAATAAGTATTTCTTTTGAAAGTAAACAACGAATAAGAGAAAAAATACTCAAAAAATATCAGCTGTTACACCTTATTTTTATATATACAAAGGCTTTTTCTGCCTCCTCCTAGCTTTTTTGCAGTCTCAATATACCAAATTGACATTATCTATCCATAATTTATTTCCAGGAGACCCCACAAAAGCTCCTCCCATACTTGAAGTAAACTGAAGAATCAAATGTGTAGGATGCTCGTCTTTACTGGCCCAGCCCACTTCTTTTATAAGTTTACTTTCTCCTTTGCTGTTACGGGCATAATATCCGCCTGTACCTAATTGCATCAATTCTGGTACATAACGCTTGTCATGCGTAATATCCCCATACATTATTTCATAAGTAGCTCCATTGTGCCAGTCTTGCGAACGATTGTATTTTACGGCTACTGTACCTACTCGCTTAGCAATAATGTTTCCTTCCGCATCTTCCGAACGTTTCTGCAACAGACAAACCATAATCGCACAATCCTGCCCCGGCACAGTAGTCTTCTTGCTGAATCCGGTCTGACGAATACGGTTCGGTTGTCCAGACATTTGCACCTTATAGTCATAGCGAACCGCCTTTGGACGGGAAGTAAAAGGAAGGCCTGAATTCAGTGCTTTTTCTCCATCTTTAGTTCCCGTAATCGGTTCCTTCATATCACCCAGGAACATAGAGCCTGAAGCTAACACCGTGATATTCACCATTCCCAGCACCTTTACACTTTCAATATGAGTTTCCAGACGTGCACAATAGCCATTCCCTCTCTGTTCAGGATATACACTGGTATTTGTTTTTACAATCCCCATCACTTTAGCCATTACATTAGAATTTCCCCACGGAGATCCTCCCTGATTCACATAAGCCACATTTCCGTCGATTTCCTTTGTAGGCCCTAACTCATACAGCAATTTTGTATTTCCTCCAATAATCCCCGACTCATGAATCTTACGGGTAACCCACTGATCCATATCACCGTATTTTATTGGCACAACCTTTTCCTGTGCTTGCATAGCCAAAGGCATTCCAAGCAAAAACATACCTATAATCCTATTCAATTTCATAAATACCAAATCTTTTTCAGCCGACAAATATAAGCAAAAAAAGCGACAGCTTTTACACTGTCGCTTTCAATCCTGAAATATGGAATAATAATTCTTATCTATATCACATTAATACACACGATACAATAACCAAGCACCTTGGAAATCTTCACGTGTAGGATATTTTGCTTTAAATGCATCTCTTGCACGAGCAGCTTCGTCTCTTGTATCAAATGATTCAACAACCACACGATACATATTGCGTTCTGCATTGTACACCACCTTTGCATTATAACCGTCTCCATCCAGTTTTGACTTCAAACCATCCGCATTTGCTTTTACACCAAAGCTACCACAAACTACGCTATAAGCTTTCAAGCCATCACCTGAAACCAATTCTACCTTTTCCTCACGAACTGGAGCTGTAGATACAACTGGAGCAGGAGCAGGTGCTGTTTCTACTGCCGGAGCTTCCACTAGTGCCTCAGTGGCTGCAGAAGCCTCAGCAAGTTCCTGCTGTTTAGCTTTTTCATACGCTTTCTTGTAAGCACTTTCACTTGATTTACAAGAAGAGAATGCCAATGCAGTGCACAGAGCCATTCCCATTACAACAATCTTCTTCATGTTATCTATACCAATATTAGATGAATATTCAATTTAATACGTCGCAAAGGTAACAATATAAAATCTGCCATACTATTAAAATCCGTTAATTCTATTCTATCGACAGCATGGAGCTGCATTTTTCCATGAAAAAAGAACAACATATCAGGATTATTATTAGATTTGTAAAGTAATAACTTTTAAAAATTAGATTTATGAAAGCTTTAAGTATTGTAGCAGCATTCCTTGGCGGTGTTACTTTAGGAGCTGCAGCCGGCATTTTGTTTGCCCCGGAAAAAGGTGAAGATACCCGTAGAAAAATTGCTGAAGTTCTTCGCAAAAAAGGTATTCGACTGAACCGTGCCGAAATGGAAGACTTGGTCGATCAAATAGCAGCAGAAGTTAAAGACGCTGAATAATTTGTCGTAAATATAAAGCAGGCTTTTTCAAGGGAAAAGTCTGCTTTATATTTTTTTCATCTTAGAATAACTGCTTATGTTTGCAAACGATAAAAGCATTGATAACCTTGAATCCTTATTTAAAGAGGTACGAAAATACATTGAGCTTCAAGGTCAATACGTCAAACTCGATTTGGTAGAAAAACTCACTATCCTGCTATCTACCTTAATCCTTATACTCATCATTATCATTTTGAGCATGATGGCTCTTTTCTATTTTTCCTTCATGCTCGTATACGCACTGGCTCCTCTTGTAGGCAGCCTGATTGGAGGATATGCCATCATTGGAGGGGTAGTTCTTCTCTTGGCCATACTCATTTACCGAATGAGAAAACAATGGATATTCCAGCCTATGGTACATTTCCTCGCACGCTTATTCCTTGACGAACCTGCTTCTAAAGAATAAAATAATGAACGATATAAAACCCATTCCCAACTATAGCGTTGAAATCATCTCTCAATTAAGGGCACAAAAAAAGCAAGAATTAAGAGAGTCTAAAGAACGCATACAACTCCTGACACAGGAATTATTCTCTCCCCAGAAAAGTAAAAACAAAATGGAGAATATGATGCAGCATATCAATGCCGGCATAGCCGCTTATGATGGGCTGAAAACCGGCATCATGATTTTCCAACGCATACACCGTTTTTTTAATCGAAAAAAAGATAAGAACCGCTGATGAAAACCTCATTATTCCTTGCCGCCCTTGCCGCATTTACCACGGCAGGAGCTACAGAAAATCCATTATGGATGCGCTATTGCTCCATTTCACCCGACGGAAGCACTATTGCTTTCTGTTATAAAGGAGACATTTACACCGTACCCTCCACTGGTGGAAATGCCAGACAACTCACCACTAATCCGGCATACGACACTCATCCGATATGGAGTCCGGACGGACAGCAGATTGCTTTTGCCTCTTCCCGCCAGGGAAGCATGGATATTTACATTGTATCCAAAGACGGAGGAATCCCCAAAAGACTAACAACTCATTCTGGAAATGAAACCCCTGTCACATTCTCAGATGCCACACATATTTTATTCAAGGCCAACCTGATGCCTGATGCGACCGACCTGTCCTTCCCCAGTGCCCAGTTTCCACAAGTTTATGAAATAAGCACTCAAGGCGGACGTCCCAAACTCTATTCCTCTCTTCCTATGGAAGACATCAGTGTCGCACAAGATGGTACGACCTTACTATATCACGACCAGAAAGGGTACGAAGACCCCTGGAGAAAACATCATACTTCTTCCATTACACGCGACATTTGGATAAGTAAAAAAGAGAACAATGAGCGTACTTACCAGAAAGTCACGTCATTCAATGGAGAAGACCGTAACCCGATATGGAGTAACGATAACCAGTCGTTTTACTACCTCAGCGAAAAAGCAGGCTCGTTCAATATTTTCAAATGCAACCTTGACGGAAGCAATGAAATGCAGTTGACACACCACACTCAGCATCCGGTCCGTTTCCTGTCATCTTCACAGAACGGACTTTTATGCTACGGTTACGACGGTGAAATTTATACGGTCAAAGAAGGCCAGCAACCTCAAAAAGTAGCTATCAGTATTGTAACAGACCAGACAGAGACAGAACTAGCTCATCAGATAAAATCTTCAGGAGCAACCGAAATCGCCGTGTCACCCAATGGCAAGGAAGTGGCGTTCATACTTCATGGAGACGTTTTTGTGACCTCTACTGAATATAAAACTACCAAACAGATCACAGACACTCCGGAACAGGAACGCAGCATTGACTTTGCTCCCGACGGACGAAGCATTGTATATGCATCCGAGCGAAACGGACTCTGGCAGATTTACCAGTCTACTTTAACAAAAGAGGAAGAAAAGTTATTTACCTACGCCACCGATATCAAGGAAGAACAGCTGACGCATTCTCAAGCCACTTCCTTCCAGCCGCAGTACAGTCCTGACGGAAAACAAATTGCCTTCTTGGAGAACCGTACAACTCTACGGGTTCTTGATTTGAAAGACAAATCTGTCCGCACTGCCATGGATGGGAAATATGAATACTCCTACAGTGATGGAGACCAGTGGTTCCAGTGGAGCCCCGACAGCAAATGGCTGCTTTGCGGATACATCGGAACAGGAGGATGGAACAATAACGATGTGGCCCTGGTCAGCGCTTCCGGAAATGGTGAAATCCACAATTTGACAGAAAGCGGCTATACAGATTCCAATGCCAAATGGGTACTGGATGGAAAAGCCATGATTTGGGAAAGCGACCGTGCCGGATACAGAAGCCACGGAAGCTGGGGAGCTGAAAGCGATGTGTACATCATGTTCTTCGACTTAGAGGCTTACGAACGTTTCCGCCTCAGCAAAGAAGAATTTGCCCTCGTAAAAGAGAAAGAAGATAAAGAAAAAGAGGAAGACAAGCAGGACGGCAAGAAAAAGGACAAAAAAGAGAAATCTGAAAAAGACAAGGAAGTCACTCCACTCACCTTTGATTTGGAAAACTGCCGTGACCGGATTATCCGCCTGACCGTGAATTCTTCTCACTTAGGCGATGCCGTACTCAGCCCTGACGGCGACAAGCTTTACTATCAGGCCTCTTTTGAAGACGGTGCCGACTTGTGGGTACACGATCTGAAAGAACAAAAGACCGAACTTCTGCTAAAAGACATCGGATATGGCTCGATGACCTACAACAAGGAAAACAAACAACTCTTCCTTTGCAGCAACGGAGGCATCAAGAAAATAGATATTGAGAAAAATAAGACTGACAACGTAAGCTTTGAAGCGATATTCAATTACCGTCCATACGAGGAAAGAGAATATATTTTCAACCATGTATGGCAGCAAGTGCTCGACAAGTTCTATGTAGCCGACTTACATGGAACTGACTGGAAATTCTATCGTGAAAGTTATGCACGTTTCTTGCCGCATATCAATAACAACTACGATTTCCAGGAAATGCTGAGCGAACTGTTAGGCGAACTGAACGGCTCACATACAGGAGCCAGATATTATGCTCCGGGAGCCACCTTGTCTACTGCATGCCTGGGTGTATTCTTCGACAACAGCTATGAAGGAGATGGATTAAAAATCCAGGAAATTATCGCCAAAGGCCCGTTTGCGGTTAAAAAGACAGATGTAACCGCAGGTTGTATCATTGAGAAAATTGACGGAGAACCTATCCTGAAAGATACAGATTATTATCCTATGCTGGAAGGAAAAGCAGGAAAGAACATACAACTCAGCATCTACAACCCGCAAAACGGAAAACGCTTCCCGGTAACCATCAAGCCCATCAGTGCAGGTGAGCAGAATGAATTGCTCTACAAACGCTGGGTAAAAAGAAACGAAAAGATGGTCGAAACTCTTTCCGGAGGACGAATTGCATACGTACACGTAAAAGGCATGGATAGCCCAAGTTTCCGCAATGTGTACAGCGAATTGCTTAGTGACCGCAATCGCAATAAAGAAGCTGTTATCGTAGATACCCGTCACAATGGAGGAGGCTGGTTGCACGACGACCTGGCCACTTTGTTAAGCGGAAAAGAATATCAGCGTTTTGTTCCTCGCGGACAATACATCGGCAGCGACCCATTCAACAAATGGCTGAAACCGTCATGCGTCATGATTTGTGAAGACAATTACAGTAATGCACACGGTTTCCCCTGGGTATACAAAGAGTTGAAAATTGGTAAGCTCATCGGAGCTCCTGTTCCGGGCACCATGACTGCTGTATGGTGGGAACGTCAGATAGACCCGACCATCGTCTTCGGTATTCCTCAAGTAGGTTGTATGGATATGCGGGGCCAGTACATGGAAAACAAACAACTGGAACCGGACATCAAAGTCTACAACAGTCCTGAAAAATCACTGAAAGGCGAAGATGAACAGCTTGCAGCAGCAGTAAAGGAAATGCTGAAAGAAGCCGATGCACAAAAGAAGTAACTATAACTCCTTGATAAGTCTATAAAAAAGCGGGGAAGGACAAACCCCATCGTCCTTCCCCGCTTTTTTATAATACCTCCAACCTTTTATTCTACGGCCCGCAAACCTTCATTAATTCTCTTCAATCTCAGCAAGGCCTCAATATAGTAATAATCTGCATAGATGATAGAAGCATCTATTTCCGACTTAGCTGGCCAGTGACCGGTAGAATGTAACAAGAAAGCGACATTCGTATCCCGCGACTGATATTTATCGCTGCTCAGACTGCACAACATTTTTTCCGCAGCTTCCTTGTACTTTTCCCCTTGCCCGTTTCCATAAAAACCAGACATCTCCAGCAAAGCCGAAGCAACCACACAAGCCGCAGAAGCATCCCTAGGTGCATTCGGAATGTCAGGTGCGTTAAAATCCCAGTAAGGCACATAATCCTCAGGCAGATTCTTCAGATACACGTCCACCAACTTCTCTGCAAATTCCAGGTATTTAGGGTCACCGGTTTCACGGAAAACCACAGTATAGCCATAAATAGCCCAGGCCTGTCCACGTGCCCACATCGACTCATCCGCATATCCCTGATGCGTGCATTTCTTGATGCAATTCCCTGTCAATGTATCATACACAGCCACATGATACGAGGTATAATCCGTACGGAACTGGTTTTCCATCGTTTTGTCCGCATGCGACACTGCCACGTCAAACAACCGCCGGTCTCCCCCGTTGCGGGCAGCCCAGAAAAGCATCTCCAAGTTAATCATGTTATCCATAATGGTGTTATGCCCGCCCAACATCTCAATGTTACGAGGCCAGGACAGAATCGTACCCACTTTCGGATTATACAAAGTAGCCAGCGAGTCAGCCGTAGCAATGATTACATCCCGATAAGTCGGATTATGCGTCAGACGATACCCGTTTCCATAACTGCAAAACACGAGAAAGCCCAAATCGTGATCATACGCCGGAATCTCTGAGAATAACTTTAAGGACTCCGTGTACTTTTCTGCCAGTTCACGAATCGTATCATTTTGTGTAGCTTCATAATCATACCACAAAATACCCGGCCAGAATCCACCTGTCCATTCTTCCTTAGCCACTTTCCGGCAATTCCAGAACTTTTCGCCCGACAAGATATTTCGAGGCTGCATACTATAATCCGCCTCCCCGTTCTTTTCCAGTTCAGCCAGCGCACGATGTACTTGCACGTCACAATACGCCAAGGCTTTATCCACATCCAGGTTTTCAGCCTTTTCACCGGCACAAGAAGATAAAGCCATTATTCCTATGCCATACAACAGATTTCTAATTTTCATATCTAAATTCTTTTATTTTTCCAAACGAAACCAGTCTACATCCACCCAGCCACGCTCCTTTCCATGAGGAGTTACGCTGAACATTCCCACCTTTGCACCAATCCATTTTCCCTGACGGGCTTTGAACAGCGTGCCGGCCTCCGTAAATTTCTTTCCATCCAGACTGTAGCTAAAGCGACAATATGCCCCTTTGTCCACATGTACCCTTATGTAAATCTCTCTTTCGTAATTGGGGAACAAACCTGCTTCAAACTTCCGGCTGGGCTCTAATACGGCTAATGTAGAAACCTGTTCCAGATTACCCTGTTCTGCATCCTTACATACAGCCTGCTTCAGCAAGAACTTTTCTCCCTGCTTTTCCACTCCTATCCAGGAATAGTCCCAGCCCATAATGATGAGTCCCGAAAGTTGTCCGTCATCTTTTGCCGAAACCTTTAATTTAGCGGTAGCCGTAAATTCCTCTGCCGGGAATTTTTGCATCAACAGATTCGGAACTTCCCAGAAGTTCTTAAAATGCGGCGAAAGTTCATGCCCATAAATACGGGCATATCCCATATTCGTCGTAAAGCCAAACACATCCTGATAATTTGCATGCCATTCCCATTGCAGCCCCAGCTTACGAGTATCAAACTCATCACTCTCCACAGGTGTTTCTATCGGATACGTTTTATCGGTTTTAGGTTTACGATAACGGCTCACCGGGTCTCCACAACCGTCGCCGTCCTTATCAACTCCAATTATCGGCCAGTCATTTATCCATTTCATCGGATTCAGATGCAGCACACGTCCATAAGCTCCCTTATCCTGGAAATGCAAAAACCACGATTCTCCGGCCGGAGTGTCTACCCATCCTCCCTGATGCGGTCCGTTGATGTCCGTCTTTCCTTGCGCCATCACAATTCGGGCTTCATACGGTCCATACACATCTTTCGAACGCATCACCAGTTGCCATCCGGAAACTACTCCACCCGCAGGTGCAAACAGGTAGTAGAATCCATTCCTTTTATAAAACTTAGCTCCCTCAATGGTATGATTTACTCCGTCATTTCCGTCAAACACCAGTACCGGGTCCGAAATGACTGCCGTACCTTCCTTATTCATCTCGCACACCGTCAACACACTGTTGAATTTCGCTCGGCTTCCGGCCCATGCATGAGCCAGATACACACGCCCGTCGTCATCCCATAACGGACAAGGGTCAATCATCCCTTTTCCAGCTTTTACCAGCACTGGTTTATCCCATTCTCCATACGGGTCACGAGTCTTTACCATAAAAATGCCAAAATCCGGATCACCCCAGTATATATAGAACACTCCTTCATGAAAACGAATAGAAGGTGCCCATACGCCTTTTCCATGACGAGCTTCATTATAATATTCCACCGGTTCCACCTTCTTCAAGGCATAATTCACGATTTTCCAGTTTACCAAATCCTTTGAATGCAGGATAGGAAGTCCCGGAGTACAATTAAAACTAGACGCCGTCAAAAAATAGTCCTCTCCTACCGCACATACATCCGGATCAGAATAATCCGCATGAAGCACTGGATTCCGGTACATGCCATTCCCTTCATCAGACACCCATACCTCAGAACGATACTGTGCCATCGCTGGATGAAACAGGCTGCAAACTGACAGACTCAATATAAAAAACAATCCTTTCATTCTTCTTTCCTAATTTAAGTAACCCTCAAAAACAATCTTCTACCTAAAGAAAAATACCCAAAACTTAAAAATCCATTTATCTAAAAACTTTTCGTCTATAAATACGAATCAGGGTTCCATTCCACTTAAAAGAAGAGCCTAAAAATTTCTTAAAATGATTCTCCGTTATATTTCTTATAAGCTTTTGCTTCCTTTTCTGTCACCGGCACCAGTCTCACGGCAGCTCCTCCTCTGGGTTTCAGGGTAAACTTTATCACATCCCCAGCTTCAACCAACACATACGAACATTTCACCTGTGTCTTTGTCTTCACTTCTTCTCCCCCATCGGTATAAATAGATGCCAGATACATCTGATTCTTGTCCAGGAAAGAACAATCCAAAGTTTCAACAGAACCGTCATTGTTGGTCAGCATTCCCACAAACCATTCTTTCCCTTTCCGGCGAGCCATGGTGATATTTTTACCCGGCATACCATCCAACACATGCGACTCATCAAATACAGTCTGCAGGTTTTCAAACCATTCAATCTCCGGTTCACCGTTGTAGAATTGAGGACGGTCATACCAGAAAATTGTCATCAACGGACTATAAAACACCAATGAAGCCGCCAGCTGATGCGCATGCGTATTCTTCAAGCGCTTGTCATAATAACAGATAGTATAATCTGCGGCCCCGTTAATCATACGCGTAAACGGAAGAATGGTACTGTGTGTAGCATCCGGAAACTCTTCGTTCCCCAGGATACCTTCCTGTGTCAGCAGATTTGGATAAGTACGGCTGAATCCCGACGGACGGAACTCATCATGAATATTCATCATCAGGTTATTCTCTGCAGTCAGACGGACCATGTCGTGCAACCAAGTAGCCCAGCGGTGACTTGCATACTGCACAAATCCTGACTTCACTCCTACAATGCCCCATTTATGCAACAGCGGGAACAATTCGCGCATCTGTTTCTGTAGGGCATGCTGATTGACATACAACCAGATACCTACCCCTTTCTTCTTTCCATACGCCACCACTTTCGGCATGTTCAGTTTTGACACCACCTTCGTGGCATCCCCATCATGTGAGGTACAGGGCATATACCACTGCCAGTCAAAAAGCATATACGGAATGCGGTGTTCCGCACAGAAATCAATGGTCTTCAAAGCCTGATCTGTCGTAAGCGAGGTTTCGCGCATGATTTTTCCCGGCTTAATCCAGTCCGTATCCTTAATCTCACAAGGAGGATTCAAATTTTCGATAATATAATTGTGTTCCAGCAATTCCCCCGGTTTATCTGCCGCCATGATGACCTTCCACGGCGTTGCATAATAAGTAACAATATCCACCGGACTGTACATGACAGAAGTCAATGTATGCTGCTTTTCAGATGAAGCCTGAAATTTGGTCAGACACCAGTCGTCCACATCGGCATCAGTCAATGCCGCCCATACCCCGTTGGGTAATTCCAGTGTCAAGGCACGTTCCACCGGCTTCTTCAGCGCATTCACATCCAGGTATTCAAAATGCGCCTGTGCCCATTGTTCAGCCCAAGCCTTGGTTCCTTCCGGAAAAGTATACTCCGTCAGGTCCCCCACTACCTTATGAAAAATAGCTTTCGGATGTTCCGGGAAATAATAACGAAAAGCCACCCCTTCATCGTAGGCACGCACTTCTACATTCAAACGGTAATTAGAACCGTCCTTTTTTGATAAATACAATGTGCCCCATTTATAGTTGTCACGCACCGAGCTGCGTTCCCCATAAAGCGGTGTCCAAGTAGTGTCATGGCTGCCATAAGCTACCGAATCCACCTCCAGATTGTCCATCCAGCATGCCGGCTGAGGCAATTTACGCATCCCCAAAGCCATTTCCCAGACACGATTGTCCAGTTGCAATCCGGCCTGCGATTCCTTCACTACCTGTTTCCCATTGTAATTTACCTCATAGCAAAGCACATTGGCTCCGGAAGCCGATTTTCTCTCATAAAATTTCACCTTATGTGTACCTTCCGGAGAAGACAAATTCAATTCGATCGGTTCTGCCGCACACATTGCAGCTCCAAGAACCCATAATCCCAACGTCAAAGACAAGTTCTTCATATTCCTTTTATATTGTTTTTTATAGAAATACGAATAACTTGTCCCGACTACTCAATCAAAATGTAAATTTCTTTGATTTTTATTTCACTTGAAACTCAAACGTATTAAACGAATGAGCCTGCAAAGTCACATTCAGCCATTTTTCTCCCAACTTCACCGTCAGTTGCTGCGGACTATCCTGAAAGTTTCCTGCTACCACCACGGTTTTTCCTTCCGGAGTCTGTACCACTAACACCGGCTTCTTATCCTCACCCGTCGGTTTAAACGCCAGCACCTTCGTGCCCGGCATCAGGAAACGGGTGTAATGCTTCACGGCATAATATTCCGGCGTAAAGATAGCCTTAGCCTGTTTGGAATCCACCCGTATCAAGGCATTCTGCTTCCATCCCCACGGACTTACTCCTTCATCCGCCAGAATCGGATTCCAGAAAGTATACTCCTCACAGCCATTTCCTAAATAATGATTCATCAGATGAAACGTATGCTCTGCGGCTTTCCAGTCGAAAGACCCCCATCCGCATTCACTTTCAGTCTGCACATAGTTATAATTCGGATATTTCGCACGCAGGCGGGTCAGCAACTGTCCCCCTTCCCACTGCAGTCCTATTCCTTGAATCGTTTCAGGCATACGCGGGTCGTCCAGCACCTTTTCTATTATTTCATAACGGTTTGTGTTGATGGTTCCGAAATACAGTCTCACGTCCGGGTGCGCTTTCTTCAGAGCCGGAGCCAGATACTCTACATTGAAACGGATAATCCCCTCCGGTGTCCATGCACATCCCGGATAAGGCGTATAGCTCCACGATTCATTTTGAAACATCACCATCTTTATGGGAATATTCAGTTCTTTATACGCGGAAACAAACTTACAAAAGAAATTCGCGTATGCCGACAGGTAACGAGGGTCTTGAATGAAGAAGTCCGTTTCAGCCAGTTCTGCCGGGAATACTCCTTCTGTCTTAGGTCCTTTATTTCCTTGCAAATAATAATCCTTCGCCGGATGCATCGTATTATATTTATCACTGCGCACCGGATAATCCTGATTGATTTTCATCCAGCTGGGCGGACTCCATGGAGAAATCCAGAAGGTCATGTTCGGATTATAACGCTGGGCCGACTTGATATACGGCACAAGCGAAGTCTTATCGCGGTCTATATTGAAATGCTCCAATTCAAAATCTCCAGGTACCTCGTCGCAACTGTACCAGTTGCGTGAGAAATCGTTCGCATTCATCGGGAAACGCCCCAACGTAAACCGCAAATCACCTTCCGGAGAAAACAATTTCCTCAGAATATCTTCCTTCTCATTACTGGGCAGCACATTCAAGGCATCCCATCCCAGCTCATTGAAGCAAGTACCCCAAGCCTTGAAAACGACTACAGAATCTCCCTTATCTACCGATAAATCAGCAGCTGTTCCTCCTGTTTTCGTTTGTAATTTCACCTTGTTCTGTGTCCAGGTCTTCCCTTCACAACTACTCACCCAATCACATGTCTGTGCCTGCACGGATACTTCAAACAGTGCAATTCCCATACAACTGAAGCAAATTTTTCTCCATTGTCTTTTCATAGCGTCAACTCTTTTTATTTCTCAAAAGTATTCAAAAAAGAAACACCCTCTACATGCGGACCCACATAAATTCGTGCCATATCTCCCGTATGATACCATTTCGGTTTTCCCGGCATATCATCAGAGATAATCTGACCATTTATGCGAAGGTTTTCAAAACGAATGTTCCGTACCTTCCGCTGTGCATCATATCCCTCAATCACGGAAATCTCAGCCCGATTACCGGTGTACGACACATTCTTGAACACCACATTTTCAATCCCTCTTCCCGGCGCCTTGCAATATTTCTCATTAAAGAATATACGAAGATTCACCAACTGCCCCTGTCGGAAGTTTTCAATGCGTATATCTTCAAAACGCACATTCCGTATCAGATTCTCATCGCCCGCATTAATAGCCAGACAACCTTGATAGTTCAACTGCTTCTCCTTATGGTCCAGAATATCGATATTCACATAATTCAGATTCTCCAAAATCTCCGGTTTGTCCACATTTCCATGAATCCCGATAAAAATAGGATGCGCCACATCGGCCCATAACGTAGAATTCTGCATGGTAATGTTCGAACTTGGTCCTTCAAATCCCAATCGTGTGCCATACACCGTAGTACAGTCATCCGATGTCCGGCAAAATACCCTGTCGAACAATACGTTCCGGCTGGAAAACACATTCATCCCATCTCCCCAACCAAAATAACTGATGACTTTTACATTTCGAATGGTAACACTGTCCGAACCACCCGTAGCACATTGTGTAGCTACCAGTCCTTCCACATACACATTACGGGAATTAGCGATACGGATACCCATCTTCACGCTCGGATCAATGATGCCCCGGCCCAGCAATTTCACGTCATGCACATTTTCAATCAGCATCCGTCCCATCATTACGGCTCCACCGGCCACATAGACCGTCTTACCGGAAGGAATACGAAATTCTCCTCCTTCAACATGATGAATTCCGGGTCCGAAATAAATCAGGTCCGGATTCTTTTTGTCTACCTTAAATGTATCCAAGGGATTGGCAAACAAATGCAGGTTATGAAAAATATCTCCATTCACTTCCACCGAAAGATTGGCCGGTTTCTTTAATGAAAATTGAAGCGTATTCCCTTCTATCGTAAAAGGAATATCGTATGACAACGGACGTACACGAGCCGAATCAATCTCTCCTTTATTATACGTCACTGCAATTTCCACCTTTTCCGAAAAATCAAAGGTAGCCATGGAAGCATGTTCCACATGGTGCTTCGTCTCACGCACCTCATCCACCTTCACCAGGTAAGTGGGCACAAGCACCCACTTACTTTTTCCTTCCGGACGGACTTTGACTGTAAAGTCATTGTTCAAGGAGATGCCTTGAGGTGCCCCAGCTACCTCCACTTTCGCCCCAGTTGCTGTCCCTGTCAGCACGCATATCCATAAGACACTCAATAACCAACGTAACATAAAACTTTATTTATTCCAAAACAACAACGAGCCAAAAGCTGGCTGATCTCTCTCAAATCCTTCCGGACGTATCTTATCCAAGACTTCCTTTGTATAAGGCATTTCCAAGTGTTTACGCAACACATAATGGTTATACACTATCTCATAAACCGGTTTAAAGCTTCCCCGGGAATGGGATGAGATAGACTGCCAGTCAGAATATTTACCGGTAATATCTTTCCACACCACATAAGGCACATCATACCCCAAGTTGTACCGGGCCGTATACTCATATCCTTTCAGCAAACGATTGTCTAATGCCGAGTACAAATCATCTCCTTGAATCCAGGCCATTTCACAAATTGTAGCCATTGCCCCCAACCCTAATTGCGGATGTCCCTGATCACGTCCACTTTCCTGACACTGTCCGGTATCGCCACTGATATAATTCTTTATCGTACCATTATCATGCGCATTCAGGTAAAAGTCTTTTGCCTTCTCATACATTTGCACATTATCCGACCAAATGGCAATAGCCATGTAAGTTTTAGTGGCTACAGGTCCCCAGTTACCGTTAGTATACGGCTCACACGCATAAAAATTCTCTAACACCGGCAAAAAGACTGTCAATATCATCTTACTGATTTTGGCCAAAGAAGACGCATCAGCTTCTTTATATGTGTATTTTAAAATTTCTGCCGCATATACAATTTTCATACCTTCCAGGCCAGCCAATAAAGGTGCATCATTCGTTTCCGGAATGTATTGCAACGTATCGGCATAAGCAGTCAATATATCCAGCGATTTTTCCGCATGTCTTTTATCACCCGTAAGCATCCACATCAGAGAATTCTGGTAAGCAGCACTGAAATCCCGCTCCATGTTACCTTTGGTATAAGCATATTCCCCGTCACGAGAAATCACCTTATAAGGGCCACGTAATTCATAATCAAACTGTGAACAAGGATGTGCTTTCAAAATCATCCAGGACCCATAAGCTGGCATTATTTTTTTCTCTATCTGCTGTTTCATCACCTCAAAACTTTTCAAGTTATGAAGCACACCAGGATGTGTAAAACTACGGGCTGACAAAACGGTACATAACACACACAGCCACATACTGACAACAAATCTTCTCATAAGCCTTCCTCTATTTATTTCACCACAATATTATCTACAAATTCGTTCTTTACAAAATCTTTTGTGTCTTTCATTTTCTTGCCATTAATGACAATATTTTCAAAAGTCACATTTTTTACTCTCCGGTTCTCATCAAAACCAAAAATCACAGACTTGTTTTCTCCGATACCATCATACGTAATATTGCGGAAAGTCAGTCCGTCAATTCCCCTACCGGGCTGTTTGTCATATTTAGGATTGTAATTTACCCGAATGTTAAACATCATCCCCTCTTGTATGCTTTCAATGCGTATATCTTCAAATAAAATATTCCGAGCCAGGTTTTTATCTCCACAAACCACGGCCATACAACCCTGATAAGGATAATCATCCTCGTCCTGTTCCAGAATATCAATGTCTCTGAATGTCAGATTCTCTATAGTCTCGCCTACTTCCGATTCGGGGTCACCATGCCCGCCAATATTAATCGGGTGAGCAATATCTGCCCAAAGTACTGCCTTTCGCACATTTACATGATTGGTACCTCCCCACCAGTTCCAACGGTGATTATAGAAAGCCAGGCAATCGTCACTGTTACGCATAAAAATATTTTCTATGTCGATATCCTGACAACTCATCACGTCAATTCCATCCGACCAGCCCTTACAACTGAAGGCTTTAAAATTTCGCACGGTAATACCTTTTGAACCACCTCCAAAAATAGAATAATGATCTGGATTCACCACTGTTATCCCGTCAATATACACATTTTTCGAGTCTGTCACCTCAATTCCCCGAATAGCCTTGTAAATAATACCACGCCCTATAATCCGTACATTTTCCGCATGATCAACCAGCAATTTAGCTTCCACTACGGCTCCAGGTGCCAGATATACAGTCGTATTACTCGGAATCCGGATTTGATTATTCGGCAAATCTCCCGGACGATGCGTACCCGGTCCAAAATACATCACGCCCTCTGAGCTTTCCTTATAAGTTTCCGTTTCTACCGGATTGGCAAACAGATGCAGATTGTTCAAACGGTCTCCGTTAAACTCTACAGAAAGGTACTGAGGCTTATCCAAAGTAAAAAAAATACAATTTTTCACCTGTTTGTATTCTATGTTTTTGGAATACGGACGAATATCCACCTGCTGAATCATGCCGTTATTCTTCTTCACCATCACTTCCACCGGTTCATCCATGTCAAACTGTACCATTGAAGCATCTGTCACCCGGTCCATATCCACCTGAACCTTATACTCAAAGGTCTCTTTCCATTCTCCACCTTTTGTTCTGACTCTCACTGTAAAGTCATCATTATGTGGTAGTCCGGTACGAAGTCCTTCCGGATATGTATAAAGCTGGGCATTAATTCCCCCTCCACATATCAAAAGTAACAATATAAAAAATATCTTCTTCATCGCAATCCTTCAATTTAAAAGACAGACTATCACTTTCCATGATAGTCTGTCATCAATACAATCAAATTTATTTATCTTGCATACATTAATGTGCCACAGCCTAAAAGGTCATAAGTACCACCACCATCTCCGGTTTGAGCACCTGGTTCTGGTCTCATCTGATTGACTCCCATCAACGTATATTGCGTCCATTTAGGCTCCACATTTTTAACTTTTGCATAATGTCCATAGAGTACCTCCCACATCGGTCGTTGAGTACCACGGGCATCTGCTGAGACCTCTGTATGCCAACCATGTACACGATTATAATACTCTACAAATGGGACATCCAATCCTGCCACATTATATTTAGCAGAATATTCAGCTGCCTTTAAAATCACATTATCATTGTATCCAAAGAAATCATCCCCTTGATTCCAAGTTGTCTGGGCAATGATTCCCAATAGACCTATCACAAGAGTAGCATGACCCTGGTCACGTCCAGACTCCTGTATCTGAGCTAATCCGGCATCATCTCCATCAAACACATGAACTATTGTATTTTTCAGGCATCCATTGCCTTCACCTTCCAGCAAATATTCTACCGCTACATTATAAATGTCACGTCGGTCAGCCAAAATTCCGATTGATAAGATTGAAGCAAGGTTACACAAATCCCAGTTTGCCCAATAGTTCATTATATCCGCATCATGATGTCTGGTCAAATAATCAAGATTCATAGAATAAAATACATCGACCATCCATTTCTGATAAGCAGCAAATTTATCAGCCCCCCATCCTGCATAGTCTCTCATCAACTCTCCAGCATTTGCAAACTGATAACCATATAAGCCGGCAGCCAATGATACGTTAGAGTCGCCATTCAACGATTTACAAGTTGTAGCCCACGCATTCAGTATATTAACAGCAGCTTTAGCATACTCCTCATCTCCTGTTATTTTCCACGCCAACGCATAATGATATGCAGCGTGAGCCTGATTAGCTGCATTATTATAGTTATCCGGTTCAGACTCCCAAATGGTATTTCCACCTCGAATTAACTTTTCTGTTGCATTTGGAGTTACAGAAATACCTTGAAAGCTTCCATTATACGGAGCTGTAAAATGATTATTCGTCATCAATGCATTCCATCCGTCTATCCATGGAGATGTCTGAGAAGCTACATTATTCTTTGCACGGTCAATATCTTCTTGGCTATGTAATATTCCCGGGTGAACAAAAGCTACACTTTCATCTTTAATTTCTATATTATGCTGAATTTCTTCAACCTCCTCTTCTTCTGTTATCCAATCACGTTCAATCGGATCAATATCGTCTCCGCAAGCAGAGGTAATACATGCTAAACCTACAGTTGCTATAAAAAACAGTTTATTCATACTCTTCATCTTTTTATTATTCACTACCTAAATAACTTAATGAAACGGACGTTACTTTAAAGTTTGCATTACTATCTACAATATTTCCAACAAGGCCTAAAGTCCAAGAAGAACGTTCTGTTACAACAAACTCTATTTCTTCTACAAAGGGATTCTTATATTCAGTTCCTCCTAATGTTATTTTAGTTTCCACTGCAGAACCAACATCAGGCATTGTTTCTCCTTCAACACAAACAATCTCCAACTTATTATTCAAAGCCAAATATGCCTCTTTTAAATTTACTATAAACTTATATTTTCCCTTTGGCAAATTAATAACTTGATACATCTTTCCATTATTTATTTTTGTAGCAGGTCCAGCCCATGCTGTTGAATATTGCATACACAAAAATGTATTACTTGTATTATCAAAAGCCAATCCTCCATAAATATAATCATCCTTAGAAAGCGTTTTCACATTATCACTTACAACCCATTCTGCCGGAGTAGACCAATTATCAATATGTTGTCCACCAATAGTTGATATAAAGTCAGGATCTACCGCAAACGGCTGCTTGTAATTTTTCAAGACCGAACTAGATATATCCGTATTGGGAGCCAATATCTGCAATTCCTTCTCTGAAACTGCCTGACGATTGTTGCGAGTTACTGTAACTGCACCTCCAGCAAATCCGTCCGGCACCTGAACTTTAATTTCTTCATTTGTGCATGAAACTACAGTGGCAGCCAATCCACCCATTGTAACTTCTACCTCATCAGCTACAGTTCCAAAACCCGTACCTTTTACAATTACGTTATCACCTGCAAAAACAAACTCTCCAATCAAAGGATTTTCCACCGTAACAGAAGTTATAGCAGCCTGTTCCAAGTAAGTGAATGACAATTTATTCACTGCACTTCTGCCTAAAACAGACAGATTCAAATCAAACTGCCCAAATTCAGACACTGCAGGAACTTTAGCCTTGATTTCCGTATCCGTACATGAAAGAATCTCAAATTCAATTTCTTCTCCATCTATCACAGAATACAAGCGGACATCTTCCACCGTAGTTCCAAAATTACTACCAGTAATCACAATTTCATCACTTGCATAGCCTTGTTGAACAGATACGGAAGCCATTTCCGGATCTGGAGTTATAGCAAACTCCAGATCTGTCACAATCTTCTGATCCATCACTACGATTGTTAAAGGACCAGTTTGAGCTCCTTCCGGTACGGCCACTTGAAGCTCTTTATCTTCACAACTTAATAACGGAACACTTTCCTCAACTCCTGTAAAATACACCTGCACAAGCTGCGAAGCTGCTCCAAAGTTTGTTCCGGCAATTGTCACTACAGTACCTACCAATCCTCTCTGAGGAGAAACAGAAGTAATAGTCGCATTGGGATCCGGATTTTCCATCCGTACTATTTCTGCATCGTCGTCACATGCCCACAAGAATGCCAGCATCAGAAAAGGTAAAACAAATAATATTTTTTTCATAATCTATTCTTTATTAAGTAATAAAATTCTGGTTTATTATTTCAATTCCAATTTCAGTCCAGTCGCCCTAAACCAGCTATTTGCACTAAATGATGCCACAAATCCTAATGCAACATCTTGAGTGTCCTCCGTAATCTCAAACTCTATCACACATTCCGATGGTGTTTTATTCTCACCTGTTCCAAAGTCATGATAAGCTATTGAATTACTTGTCACATCATCTACATCAGGGACCTCATTACCAGCAGCTACAGCAAAATACAAAGAAGAACCAGCCTTCACTCCATATTCTTTAAAGTTGACAGTCAATTTATAACTACCTTTAGGTAAAGTTGTGGTCTGATACAATTTACCATTGGTAAAATCACCCCAATCCCAGCCTGCCTGTAGGATAAGATTATCATTATTCAAACCAGCTACTTTCTCCGTAGCACCATTGTTCAATGCAGAACGTCCTGCTTCATTTACAATCCAATCTGCAGGTAAGCAAACTGAAGCAGAAACACCCTTTTGTGCATCCGTCATATTCGGGTCTATCTTAAATGGTTGCTCATAGTTCTTCAGATAGGCAATCGTCACATCACCCTTCTTCGTAGGATTCAAGATACCACCAATATTGATGTCTAACCCATTTACATTCAGAACCAATGCACCAGTCGGGAAATCAGCAGGTGCTACAGCCTTCACTTCTGTATCTGACCACGAAGTCACTTCTCCTTTCACTCCGCCAAAAGTCACATATACATCCTCTTCCGACTTTCCAAACTTCTCACCTTTTATAACGACTTCATCACCAGGATTTACCACTACAGTACCTGAAGCCGTAGTATACTCAGAAACTACAGGAGAAGCCCATACCTCATACTTACCAGCAACCACCGTATTTGTCCATACTGTAAGCTCAACATCACCAGTCAATGCTTTTTCCGGAACCTCCACTACAATGCAGTTATCTTTACAAGATAAAACATTTTCAGCTTCAATACCTCCGAATAAAACTTTTACAGCTTCTGTTCTGTCTCCAAAGTTTTTTCCGTAAATAATTACCTGAGAAGTCACATATCCTGCGTCCGGAGAGATTTTCTCTACTTCCGGTACGGGATATACATACTGCTTGATATTTGCATCTTTTTCACAGCCCACTGCTGAGAAAACAGCCAATGCACACGCAAAATATCTTACTATTTTATTCCACATATTATGTTTCATATTAATCTATTTTACTATTACTTTTATTAATATCCAGGATTTTGAACCAGATTTGAATTCAAGTTAATCTGTTGCTGAGGAATAGGCCACAAATAATGTTTTTTCGCGAATGAATGATTAGACTTGCTACTAATTACTACACAATTCAAAACTCCATCACCTGTTTCCACTTCTTCTTCTCCCCAGGGGAAAGTTCCTGGTTTATACATTGCCGTCTTTATGGTTCCATCTGCAGCCTTAAACTCTGTTTCATAGCCATTTCCACCTACAACCATACCTAAACGAGACTGATTTAATTCCTGCTCTGCTATTCCCCAACGTTTCAAGTCGTCAAAACGGAATCCTTCCATAAACAATTCCAAAGCTCTTTCACGTCGTATTTCCGAAAGCATATCCATTTCGTATCCTTTTGCCTGACATTCTTCTATAAACTGATTGGTAAGCGCCTTTACACCACCTCTTGCTCTCAATTGATTAATACCAGAAAGCTGTTCATCAGTCACCTTTCCATTACGTTCATAACAAGCCTCTGCATAATTTAAGAACACTTCAGCCAGACGTAACACCGGATAATTGGCTGACTCCTCTTTCTCTTTTCGATATGCCGGATAATTATGAGAATAAAATTTAGAACAATTATATCCTGCCAATCCTCTATCCAAAACAACCGATCCAGATTCAGGATCAACTCCCTGATTGGTATAGTTCATCAAACGGTAATCTCGATTTTTATACTCATCTCCCGTATTATGATATCCTTGAAACAAATCTGAATATTTAATAGGTAGACCATCTGTACATAAAAACATATCCACAAATTTACGACTTGGAATCATAGAAGCTACCGTATGGCTTAAATTTACCCCACCTTGTCGCAAAATATAATCATACACTCCATACAATATAAATTCATTGTTTGAAGATTTAGTCAAACCTGCAGGGTTACTTCCCTCATCTTCCAAATTAAACAAGAAATAACTGCTTTGATTAGGAATCTTAGTATTACTGTTCTGATTCCAGATTTGATAACCTCCATTATATATCACATCCTCACACAAAGTAATAGCCTCATCCAGGAACTCATTTATCTGATCTTTAGCAGGTCCAGCAGAACCTTTAAAATCTGTAGATGCCCCATTGTATTTTCTCCAGGTAGCTTCATAAAGCAAAACCCGTGCTTTAAAAGCTTCTGCTGCCATTTTTGTCACGCGTCCTTTATCAGTACTTGACAAATTTTGCTCAAGAGGCAGATTTTTAATTGCCTCAGTCAAATCTGACAAAATCAAATCTACCACCTCATACCGGCTGTTACGAGCATTTGTCAGTTCTGGTGAATCAGTATCCAACACTGTTTTCACAATAGGAACTCCTCCAAAAGTCTTCAACAGCATAAAATAATTGTAAGCTCTAAAGAAATAAGCCTCTGATACATATTGAGCAATTTCGTCTTTATTTCCAGAATAAGTTTCTGCTTTATTCAACAATATATTTACCGTACGGATATAATTATAACATTTATCCCATCGATCGTCTTTTAAAGAAACCACAATAGTGCCTCGACCTAAATCGGAAGATGCTAGAAAATTAGATGACAAATCAGACGAAGAATCCATATAATTATAGATAGAGAAACTTCCATACGGAGTGCGCCATCCTAACAACTGACCATAAAAAGAAGATGCATAATCCTTAAAATCAGCAGCTTTTCCAAAATAAATCACGTCTGTACGTTGGTCTAAAGGTTCAAGGTCAAGAAAAGTATCAGCACAGCTTGTAAATCCCAACATTAAACCTGCCAGCAATGAAACATATATTTTCTTCATATTCTTTATTATCATTTATTATATCTATCAAAAAGTAACATTCACACCAAATGACCATGTTCTTGCAAACGGATACCCTGTATTCTGAGCCATTTCTCCCATTTCCGGATCGAAACCGTCTTTAATGCTGGTAGCTTCCCAAAGGTCATTACCTGAGAAATAAACTCTTACTTTTTCCATTTTAGCTTTTAACGTCCATACTCTTGGCAATGTATAACCAATAACCAAAGATTTCAAACGAATATAGCGGTTATTCTGAAGCATAAAATCATTATTCAAATAGTTCCATGCAGCTCTATCTTTATACACTGTCAGACGAGGATATTCCGCATTAGGATTTTCTTCAGTCCATGTCTTACCTAAGAAACTTGGATTCTGATTTGTATAGCCCGCAGAGAACGGATAAGCCATCCAGCCCTGACGCATAATCATCTGTTTTCCTACTCCTTGGAATAAAGCATTGAAGTCAATACCTTTCCAGTCGCCTCCCAATGAAATACCGAACATATAATGTGGATTTGCATCTCCCATATAAATCAAGTCACTTGAAGCTCCACCTTCAGCTGAAATGCACTTATCTCCACTCATATCTACGCGCTTAATATCTCCTGGACGAAGCTCCGTCTGACTACCATAAGGTAATAAAGCCATATCACCACCTTTATTAGCATATTTTGCATAATATGCATCAACCTCTTCCTGTGAAGCGAAATAACCATCTGTCTTGTAAAGGAACCAGGCATTCAAAGGATAGCCATTTAACGTAGCATTCTTACCCGCTACAAAAGTATCAGCGCCTTCCAAATCCATCAACTTACTTCTGGAATCACTCAAGTTTACAGATACGAAATAATTGAAATCTTTCACCTTATCACGCCAGGTTAAAGCAACTTCCCAACCTCTCACTCTTAAATGTCCGCTATTGGTTTTCGGAGCTGTTCCTCCCAACACAGAAGGATAAGAAACTGATGAAAGCATTCCTTTATTTTCTTTTATAAAGTAGTCCCAGTTAAACACCAAGCGGTTGTTTAAGAAATTCAAATCCACACCAATGTTCTTCTGTTCAACTCTTTCCCATGTTCTAGTCAAACTAACCAAACCGGAATTATTCAATGAAGTGGCAATAACCGATGTTGCCGGTGAACCTAACACAGCTGTTCCTTGATTAATAGTAGAAACATAATCATAATTTCCAAGTCCGACATCATTACCGGAAGTACCATAACTCAAACGTACTTTACCAAAATCAAGTCCTATGAAAGAAGTGATAGGCTGTAAAAATTTTTCCTGAGTAAATACCCATCCTAAAGAGAATGAGCCATAATTCTGGAAACGATACCCATCTGCAAATTTGGAGTTTCCATCTCTACGTCCCATCAACTCCAGCAAATACTTTTCCTGATAGTCATAGTTCACTTTAGCAATGTATGAATAAGTACCATTATGATATTTTCCACCACTGGTTCCCATCATATCACTATCTGCCACATTCAAGTCATACACTCCATCATTCGTAAAGTTCAATCGACCGGCAGCCACTTTCTTCACCTGATTTTTTTCTGCGTTGATACCCAACATGGCCGACACACTATGGTCACCAAATTTATTCTTGTATTTCAACAATGCAGAATAATATTGATAAAAGTAGTTTTCTGCTACAGTCAGATAACCAGGATTATTATGAGCCAAATTAGATGGATCGGTAGTACTTAATGTAGGTTTTGTTACTGATACCACTTGTTCCGCAGGATTACCAAACCAGTCGTATGTCTGTACAGGAACAACATAACGTTCTCTTCTAAATTCTTCATTCTGGAAAGAAGCCATACCTTCAAACGAGAAGCCTTTCCAAATATCTACAATCGCTTTTACATCCACACGGCTGATCAAAGAAGTTTTATTATCACGTCCCCCATCTGCCGTAGCAGCAGCCGGCTGTCTGTCACCCACAGTTCCATAATCTGCATACCATTGTCCATACGGGTTCTTAGCTGGGAATAAAGGCATTTCTTGTGCATACAATGAAGCATCCAATCCCACAGAAGGCCCTTCTGTATCTGTTTTAATCATACTGGCCGCTGTTTCAAGTCTCAACCATTTCGTCAGTTGATTTCCATAATTTAAACGAAGGTTAATCTGCTTCTGTCCATCATACGCTGTTGCCAAGTTTCCTTGATTGTCTGCATAGGCAAGAGATATACGATAATCAGATTTATCGGTTGCTCCAGACAAACTCAAATTATGCTGATAAGAAAATCTGGTTGCAAACATTTCATCAATACGGTTGGCATTTCCAATAAAAATATCGCCATAATATTGTGTAGGATAAATACCTTCAATACCTTGCGCCATTTTTTCCATGTTTTCTCTTGAAACCCAAGCCCACCAGTCTTCAACTTCTTCTTCATCATTGGCTGCTAACCACATCTGAGCATACTGCTGCATTGTAGAAGAATATCCAGTGATACCCAAGGTATTAAAACGCATATTGAAGTTATAATCCACAGTCAATTTTCCCTTACCTTTTTTGGTTGTGACAAGAATCACACCATTTGCTGCTTTAGCACCATAAATAGATGCCGCACCATCCTTCAACACAGAGATACTTTCAATATCATCAGAGTTCATATTCTGGAAAGACTGATTGTTCAGTGCAGGCACTCCATCAATTATGATAAGAGGAGAACCACCATTAACAGACGTAGTACCACGAATCTGAAAACTAATATCTTCATTACCTGGACGTGGTGAAGTACGAGTTACAGTCAAACCTGGAGTCTGTCCTTGCAAAGCAAGTCCCACATTGGTTACAGCCCGACTTTCCAATGCTTTTCCATTAACCTGCTCAATAGAACCTGTAAGAGTTGCTTTCTTTTGCGTACCATAACCAACTACCACCACTTCATCCAAAATCTCACTGTCTTCTCTCAAAGTAATTTGACTAATTTTTTTATCTGAAGCTTTTACCTCTGTGGCCTTGTATCCCAAATACGATACCACCACAACCGAATTCCGATTGGCAACTTTCAATGTAAAGTTGCCATCTATATCCGTTATCACCCCATTATTTGTACCTTTTTCAAGTACACTTGCTCCAATAACAGGATCACCATTCAGGTCTACCACCTGTCCTTTTACAACCACCGACTGCATTACTGTTTGCATACTTTGCACTTCAGCATACATCGGGCTCTCATTTCCCCAAAAAAGCGCAGAAGCAATTACTGCTGAGAAAAAGACCTTTTTGGATAAAAACAAAGAATCATTTTTCATAAATTAAAAATTAACTAATCTTATATACATTGTTTTATATACTCACGAATCACCTTCCTTCCCGACAATAAGTATCCTTCTACTGTACGTCTAGAAAGATTCAGCTCTACCGCTATCTCAGATACTGTCTTTTCTTCAAAATGAGATTTATAATAAACCACTTTATTCCTACCTGAAAGACGATTTACGACAGATAATTCTAAATGTCTAATATCTCTTGCTATGATTGTATTTTCTATATCACATACTGAATTAGAAATTTCGTCTTGCAGGGACGACAGAACTTCCTGCTTTTTATATTGATGACGAAGATAATCAATGACAATATTGCGAACTATCGTATAAAGAAACGAGCGAATAGTTTCAGGACGAAGCATGGAACGATATTCCAGCAAACGGAGAAAAGCATCCTGCACCAAGTCTTCTGCTTCCAAACAACCGTTCAATTTATAAGAAATGTAACGAAACACCAGTGGCCTGTAAGTCGTGTATGTCTCCGTCAGAAACTGAACAGTAATATGTGATGAAGTGTCTTTCATATCTTTTTGTTTTTCTGTACACAAAAATACACTCATATATACAAATAGAATAAAAAGGAGGTAACAAGAACTATAAATTTTGTAACAATAGAGTCTTGAAAGACAAAAAAAGCCGCAGGAACACCCTCTGAGAGTATTCCTGCGGCTTCCTGTTACGTTGTTACTTTACATTTTTACTATTTATTATTTCTCATTTATCGGTGTGTTGGCCTTGCTGGCGAAGGAATGTTTCACGAGCATACTTCCGCTGATGCGTTTTCCAGTATTCCTCCAGATTGTCAGCTTCCTCATTTGTCAGATGAATCACCGCTCCGTGCTTGGGCGAAGTATAGTTGGTGGTTCTCATGACTCCTTCATTGAAGTGCCCCAAGTTCTTGAAATGTACAAAATCGGAGGTTTCTGCAAAACCGAAGTTATGAGGAGTGATGCTGAAAATGTCATACATCAGCACCCACTTGTCCTCTCCAATCCTTTTCCATACGTTGGGGGCTTCGCATGCCTTGGGTTCAAAGTCATACCAGCGGGCATCATACACATAACCACCGTTCATCCGGTCGGACACCGCCTGCTTGATACCACCTACACCATCGTGTGCCACATAAAACAAATGATATTTATCGCCTACCTTGGTAATGTCTCCATCAATAGCAGACACACCGTCCATCGGATACTCAAACAAAATCTGTGGTGTACTTTCTATCTTATTGAAATCATCGTTCACATACACATAGTACAATTTGTTGGCCTCACTCTTGAAACGCATGGTGTAATAAATCATCAGTTTGCCTTTCTTGTCATCGTATGCCACTTCGGGTGCCCATACACAACCAACTTCACTCAATCCGGCAGAAAGCTTGTCGAAACGGATATTTGCCCGGTTCCAGTGAATCAAATCCCAGGATTTCATCAATACAAGTCCCCGGTTATTTCCCCAGCCGTATTCCGGTCCGCGCTCCCACTCCGTTTTTCGATAACCGTCGCGCAAACCGAATACATGCAGGTCGGTCATAGCTAAATAAAAGGCACCATCCGGTCCACGGAAAATATGAGGGTCACGGATACCTCGCTGCTGGGCTATCGTGTCACCGGCCAGCACAGGCTCTCCTTCATTGACTGCCGTAAAGGTGTATCCGTCACGACTTACTGCCATATACAAACCGTGTGTTTCATCCCGATGGAAAACCATCAGATAGGCTCCCATGTCTTTTTCTTCGGGAATAGCATTCCGATAACGGAAATTGCGGAAACCTGTTTTTCCTTTTCCGGCAGCAAACAAGGCCGGACGCAAAGCGTAAAATTCTTTATACACATTGTGATTCAAACGAGCAACATCCACATTCTGAGCAAGCACCTCCCAGGACTTTCCATCTGCACTGACCGACATTTTCAGGCGGTTTCCCTGATTCAGCAGTTTCACCCGGAAGTTTTTACCTATTTTATTGGCTACCGTCAGAGGGTTTTCCTCTCCCCTGTACACCGTGAAATTCTTTCCATCGGATGACACTCCCGCGTAGGCTTCTTCATTGTAGTACAGCAGCAGGCCTCCGATGTTTCCATTTCCCAACCTCACTTCGACTTCCGTTTCATAGCATTTATCCATAGCTGTAACTAGCAGCAGACGACCGTCTGTCGGAGTGCGTCCCTTGGCCTTCACCTGCATTTCTCCTTCCGTAAATGTCAAAGCCTTGGGGGCATATTCCTTCCAGAACGTCCACTGAAGGCCCAATTCCGGTTTACTGAAATCATCCGACAGTTCCATCTTCCATTCCGGTTGTCTGTTTTCGCTTAACCAGACGGCGTCTTGTTGGGTACGGCACCATCCGTCGCTAGTCCATTCTATCGGTTCAATCAAGGTAGAGCGTCCCAACGTATGGTAGCCGTTAGCGTAAGCATGATACACCACCCACCAATTGCCGTTTACGTCATCTATCAGGGTGCCATGACCTTTTGACCACCAGTTTTCACTGGCACTGTAAGTATGTACAATGGGGTTATAAGGGGAATTTTCCCACGGACCGAACACCGATTTGGAACGTGCCACCACACACATATGACTGGTAGCCGGTCCGGCAGTTCCTCCTTCGGCCGACATCATGTAATAATATCCGTCTTTATAAAGTAGCTTGGGAGATTCCAGGTATATATCCTTCCCCTCTGTAACCCAGTTGGCCGGATATTCCCAACCGTCGTACACCTTCCGGCTCTTTCCGGTAACTTTCAGTCCGTCATCACTCAAAGGGGTAATCCAGCCGTTGTTGGTAAACAGGTAACGCTTTCCATCTTCTCCTACCACATGACCGGGGTCAATGCCTTTTACATCCAGCTTTACCGGTTTACTCCACGGACCGCGAATATTGTCGGCATAAATCACATAGTTTTCACCCGTAGATGTGGGATAATAAATGTAATAACGGTTCTGGTATTTCAGCAGGTCGGGTGCCCAAATCGAAGCTTCATATTCAGACAATGCTCTGCAGACCGGCTCCCAGTGCAGCAAATCAGTGGAATGCCAGATAAGCAATCCGGGAGCATAACAAAAAGGAGAATGCGTCATGTAGTAATCCTTCCCGTCGCGCAGGATAGAAGGGTCCGGATAATCACCGGGAAAGATTGCCTTGGGAAATTGCGCCCATATTCCAGTCCCCATAGAAATAAGAAGCACAACCAGCAAAAATAGTTTTTTCATGGTATTTATCAGATTTGTATTAAGAATATACAAATATAAAAGTTTCTCCTTAAAGCCTGAAAATAAAGATAATAAAAAGTGTAAAACAAACAACCATATATTCACTAAAAAACGCAAGTGCGTTTCAACTCAAACGTCCTTGCGTTTTAATCAAAACGTACTTGCGTTTCAAATAAAACGAACTTGCGTTTGAACCTAAACGCACTTACGTTTTTGGAAGCCTTATTTTTCATCTGTTTTACCAGGCTCATCTGTCTCGGAATACTGCGTAGGCAATACGCCGAACTGCTCCTTAAAGCACTTGGTAAAATAGCTGGAAGAACTGAATCCCACCCGGTCGGCCACTTCCGACACATTCAGTTTTCCGTCCTGAAGAAGTTGGGCAGCCCGCTTCAAACGAATGGTACGGATAAATTCCGTCGGAGTCTGTCCGGTAATAGCCTGCAACTTACGGTAAAGATTCATGCGACTCATTCCCATATCTGCACTAAGTTGTTCTACATTATATTCCGAATTATCGATATGCTCTTCTATCAGTTTCAACGCTTTCTGAATCAATTGTTCATCAATTGAAGTAATCGTAATACGACTAGGATTGACACGCAACGTCCTACGGAATTCTTTCTTACGCCCTTCCTGCTGCTCGATAAGCTGCTTGATACGCACCAGTAGCACATCAAAGCTGAAAGGTTTGGATATATAGGAATCTGCCCCAACCGCATAACCGCTGATTTTTGCCTCGTCTCCACTACGGGCTGTCAACAAGATAACCGGGATATGCGATGTCTGTACGTTGTGCTTGATACGGCGGCACAACTCCAGCCCGTCCACTTTCGGCATCATTATATCACTGATAATCAAGTCCGGATTCTGTTCGACAGCAAGTTTCTCTCCTTCTTCTCCATCTGGTGCATCAATTACCTGATACGTTTCTGAAAGCTGCTCCTTGAGGAAATGACGGAAGTCCTGATTATCTTCCACTATCAAAAGTTTTTTCCGGTCATCGGAAGTATCCGAAGCTAAAGTTGTTTCTTCTGACATCTTCAAATCCATCGGAATTCGTACAATAAAGGACGTTCCTTTTCCCAGCTGACTTTCTACACGAATCGTTCCCTCATGTAACTCTACATATTCCTTCACCAAATGCAACCCAATTCCACTTCCAACCTTGCTGTCGTCCGGATGCTGTACTTGATAAAAGCGCTCAAAAATATGCTTCAATGCCTCATCTGATATGCCAATTCCTGTATCTGAAACTGTTATATTGGCAAAAGAATGCCCTTCAACTTCCTCTGCTGACAAAGAAAGCACTACACGCCCTCCTTCCGGCGTAAACTTGAATGCATTCGAAAGCAGATTATTGAGAATACGATGCAACTTTTCATGATCAAAATTCATATACCAATGAGCTGCTGAAAGCTCCAGACGAAAATCCAGCTGCTTTTCCTTGGCAAAGGGTTGAAAATTAGCATACAATGCTGACACAAACTCTTCCAAATCGCCAGCGGTAAGATGAAGTTTTTCCATTTTCATTTCCATCTTACGAAAATCGAGCAACTGATTGACAAGGGTATATAGCTCTTGTGCATTCTTATAGACCGTATCAAGCTGACGAAGTACCTGCTCGTCGCTCACCTTCTTCCGAAGTACTTCCAATGGAGTAAGTATCAAAGTAAGCGGAGTTCGAAGCTCGTGACTGATGTTGGTAAAGAACCGGAACTTCAACTGATTCAGCTCCTCTTTTTGCTGGGCTGCCTGCTGTTCTTTCAATCGAATCAGTTTCTGATTATTTTTCCGATACACATACCTCACTCCTAGAATGACTACCCCTATCAGGCATAAAAAGTAAAGTACAAAAGCCCAACCCGTAGCCCAAAATGGCGGAAGAATTGTCACTTGAAAAATGGATTCCGGGCTCCATACATGATCGTTTCCAGCACTCATCACATGAAACGTATATTCACCCGGCAACAAATTATTATACACTACGCTTCCCTGCCCCTTATCGGAAACTATTTCATTCCACTTTTTATCAGCTCCCTCTAAACGATAACGGAAATAAGTCTGCGAAGGATTTACAAAATTCAAACTGGAAAAGTCAAAGGTCAGGAAATTTTCATCATAATTCAGTGTTACCGACCGTACCTTGTCGATTGACTGAGCAAACAAAACCCTTCCATGATATTCTTCTCCACACGAAACCGATTCATTGAACAAACGGAATCCGGTAAACAAAGGAGAAATAACACAAGGAGTAAACACCACATTTTCAGGAGAAAACAAATAAAATCCATCCATCCTTCCAAAACAAAGTTCTCCTTTTCGGGTCCGCATGGAACAAAACTCATACAAGTCATCCCATTCACGACTATGATTTCGGTCCAGGCAAACCACACGATACTCATTCTGTCCGCCTTCTTTCGCTACACTTACCTTATACAATGCATTGATAGTAGTAATCCATACCTCGTTATTATAATCTTCCTGCATGGCCTGAATGGTCAGATTTTCAAATCCGTGCTCTTCTCCCAACACATCAATCTTCCGGTCTGGCGAAAGCACTTTTATTCCGTACTGGGTACCCATCCACAGCAATCCGCGACTATCGTTCAACATGCAATTGTATTTCTCGCCTGCTAAAATCTGAAACGGATCATTCTCCTTTGTATCTCCGGGAATGTAAATACTATCCTTCTTTATATCATAAAAATAAATTCCATTGTCTGCCCCCACCACCAATCTGCCAGAAGAATCTAATATCAGTGCATTGGCGATTCTGAATCGAGCTAACTCCGGATGTTTATCTCTCAGCAAATTCAACTCACCCGTACGAGGGTCGAACAATCCGACTCCCCCAACTACACTAACCCACAAGTTTCCTTGTTCGTCTTCCACCACAGCACGAATGGCATTCACCTCCATGTCTTTACGCGCCGGGAATTTATAATGCGACAATTTTCCATTATCAATACAATAAAGTCCTTCCGGATAAGTTCCTAACCAGATTCTGCCTTTCAAATCCCTGAATGCCACACGAAAAGACTGAGTAGATAGCTCTTTATACGGGCAAGTTACTCTCGTTCTATCTGAAGAAAGCTGATAAAGTCCCTTATCAGTTCCTATCAAAATAGAAGCATCTTCCATTTCAAGCATGCACAACACGTCTTCACTCTCCCAGTCTCCCTTTATTCTACTTTTATTGTAAAGCGTAAAATTATTCATACTGGAATGAAAATAAGCCAGTCCTCTATTAAACAATCCAGCCCATACGGTTCCACTCTGTTTATCTACATATATGCTGTGTACATTTGTACCTCCTCTTCCCTCCAATGTGGATAAGAAAGGATCAGCAGACAATACAAAAAGGTTATATTTATCAATAAAATAAACTCCATCCCTAGTAGTGCCTATGAATAAATTTCCCGACTTATCCACATCACAAGAGTTTATGCAAATATATTTTGAAGGCTGTATAGGGATTTCTTTCCACTCATGCGTGGCACACATATAAAATCCTGCACCCTCATTCCAGGCAATCCAGAAGTCACCGCTGTCCAGCATCCGGATTAATACCTGCTGGTCACTCTTCAATCGGTTTAACAAGAAGGTTTCCTGCCGGATAAATTTCTTCTGATTCCGGTCATAGGCACGCAGCAAACCGCTTTCATGCAGCATCCAGCTCACATTACCGTATGACTCCACTGCCATCAGCGTACCATTTCCATTCAGGAAATGCCGGTCTTCTCCTATGGTCTGCAACTGATGGTTCTTTGTATCATAAAGAAGTACACGCTGAGAAGCTGTCACCAGCCAGGCGTGAAGATTGGAATCGATGAACACATTTGAAATCTTTTCTTTTACGCCCCATCCGGCTAATAGCGTATCCGGCTGAATAAATCCGCTCTTGTCCAAGTCAAAGATTTTCAAATTTCCTTTTTCTTTCAGCCAGATTCTTCCATCGGCATCCAGGTACTGAAGAGGAATGACTGATTCCTGGTCAATGCCATAGACCGGAGCCTTCCACAACGGATAGTTGATGAAGTTCTTTCCGTCGTAAAAGCTCAGCAAAGAAGTCGTACGCACTCCCAAACGTCCGTCGGGAAGCCCGAATACATTTTTCACATAATTGTCGGGAAGTCCGTCACGAATACCGATATGGCGGAACGGGAAAGAAGCGGCTGCCTGCATCCCCAAACACAGGAAAACATATAGTACGGTTAAAATCAGTCTTTTCATATCTTCAAGCTTCAATAATTACAAATGTATAAAGCTATATACGAACCAGAAAAGATTTTTACGTGAGATTTCTGCATTTTTCTGAAAAAAAAATAACCGTCGTCCGATTTTCTGCTTCGGACGACGGTGTATTATACGCTGTTACAGACGGCATGAATCAATAGCTATGCTCGTCTTCTTTGATTTCTTCCATGGTCAGCGGCTTGCGGTCGATGGCACGCCATGCGTAAATAATGTAGGCCAGTACAAAAGGAACTAAAATAGATACATAAGCCATGGTTTTCAGAGTAAACTGGCTGGAGCAGCTGTTGGCGATGGTCAGTGAGCTCTGTAAATCGGCTGTAGAAGGATAATAAGCGGTATGATTATAACCTACCACCAACAGCAAGGCCAGTACCGTCAGTACTGTACCCACACCGGCAAACCAGATACCGCGGGTATAGGTCTTACAGAAAATGCTTTTTCCCAAGCCATACAACACCCCGACTACGCCTAACAGGAACAGCACCAGCAGATAAGGCATCGCTATAAAGTTATGGAAATACTTGAAAGCTTCCATCACAATCTGCCCCGTTTCCGGATTTACTGCAAACCCGTCTTTCAGTAAAGTGCGAATCACAAATGCCAGGAAGAATACAAGAAATGGCACCGCATCGGCTATCAGTTGACGGCGGAAACGGGCATTCAACGCCTCATGACGGATATTATTAATGAAGTAGAGGTTTCCCAGCAAGCGGGCAAGGAAGAGCACCGCAAATCCTAAAATGAGATTCCACGGGTCAGCAAACGCATCCAGCCCATGCCATCCGTTACCCCAATGGCTGATGACCGGCATCATTTCATCGGTAAGGTTTCCTTTGCTCACCACAAAGTTGGATCCGTTGAAGAAGGTAGCGACAGCCGCTCCCAACAATAGCGGCCCCACAATGCCATTCAGCACCAGGAAGAACTGATAGGTACGCTTGCCCAACCAGTTGCCGAGTTTCGACTGAAATTCGTAGGACACAGCCTGAAGCACAAAACTGAAGAGAATAATCATCCACAACCAGTAAGCTCCTCCAAAGCTGGTGCTATAAAACAAAGGGAAAGAAGCAAAGAAGGCTCCTCCGAAAGTGACCAGAGTGGTAAAGGTAAATTCCCATTTACGTCCGGTGGAATTGACCAGCAACGTACGTTCTTCTTCGGTACGTCCCAAGCAATAGAGCAAGGAGTTTCCTCCCTGTACGAACAGCAAAAAGACCAGCAAGGCTCCTAATAAGGAAACCAGAAACCACCAGTAATGCTGCAAGAATATATAAGTTGAATCCATATTTTTCGGTTTTAAAATGATGTATCGGTTAGTTTATTTTTCGTCCGGACCTTTACGGATGGCTTTTACCATAATACCGATTTCGGCAATAAGCAGCACGGTAAACATGATAAGGAAAATGAAGAAAGTGGTTTGCACGGAGCCTGTTTCCAGTTTTGACACCGCCGCATTGACGGGCAGCAAATCCTGAATCGTCCAAGGCTGACGTCCCATCTCGGCCACAATCCATCCTGCCTGGCTGGCAATGTAAGCCAATGGAATGCTCCACAAGGAAATCCAGTGCAGCCAGTTGAGTTCTGCCAGCCGCTTTTTCCATACGAGGAATAAAATAACCAAGAAGAACAGTATGAAATACATACCTAACCCTACCATCACGCGGAAAGACCAGAAAAGCAGACCTACATGAGGTACAAGGTCTTCTTTGTTCTGAATGTATCCGTAGCCGAAATAAGGCATGTATTCTTTCAAGGCACTGCGTGCAATCTGCATGGAAGCCTCATCGCCTTCTTCTTTTGCCCGACGGAAATCGGCCAGTGCGGTAATAGCTTTCTTACCATTCACCATCTTTTCATCTGCCGAAAGAGCCGTTGAACCATCAGGTAATGTATAGCCTCCTTCCAGCAGGTTGTTGATACCCGGCACATATCCTGCCGTGCTATGCGTAGCAAGGAAAGAAAGCATTTCGGGTATCTTGATGGAACCTACCACCGTCAGAGATTCATGCGTGCCTCCTTCATAAAGCGCTTCCATGGCGGCCAATTTCATAGGTTGTACCTGAGCCACCTGATATGCGGACTTATCGCCTGTACCGGCTGTTACCAGGGCAGCAAACAATCCGACTGCCGCTGCCACCTTCATGCTGGCAAGTGCAAATTCTTTTTCGCGTTTACGAATCAGGTACCAGGCACTGACTCCGATGACGAAAGCGGCTCCGAGCATCCAGCTACTTAATACGGTATGGAAAAATTTCACCACTGCCACTGGCGAGAAGGCCACTGCCATGAAATCAACCATTTCATTTCGCATGGTTTCCGGATTAAATTCCATTCCTACCGGATACTGCATCCAGGAATTAGCCACCAGAATCCACCAGGCCGAAATAGTGGCTCCTAAACCAGTAAGCCAGGTAGAAGCCAGATGAAAACCTTTACTCACCTTGTGCCATCCAAAAAACATGACAGCCACAAAAGTAGCTTCCATGAAGAAGGCTAAAATACCTTCTATGGCCAGTGGAGCACCGAATATGTCACCTACAAACCAGGAATAGTTACTCCAGTTCGTACCAAACTGAAACTCCAGAATCAAACCGGTTGCCACTCCAATGGCAAAGTTTATTCCAAACAGTTTCATCCAAAACTTTGCCGTACGCTTCCAGAATTCATTTCCTGTACGTACATACAATGTCTCCATTGTAGCCATAATCACAGCCAGCCCTAAAGTCAGCGGCACAAACAGCCAATGGTAAATGGCGGTCAAGGCAAATTGTGCCCTCGACCAGTCAATCATTGAAGTGTCGATTGTTTCAAGCATAAGAAATTACTTTATCAGTTACTAATATAAATAAGGTATAGTTATTCTGCCATCCGGTTTGTCAGCTCCAGGCCCACATAGTCCTGCTTCTCGGTTTCCGTCTTTCCTTTCAGGAAGGAAGGGAAGAAAAACAGTTTCAGCACAAAAAACATGACAAAAAGCTTTATCAGGATAATCGCCCAAAGGACACGTCCCCAAGTCATCTCCCGAAAACCATCACGATAAAAATAAAAAACACGAATGAGATTCTTTTTAATCATAGTCTATTTTTATAATGATTACAAAGTAAATACTTTATCGGGAAAAAACAAGGGTTTATCGAGATATTCTGTGGGTAAATCTATCTATTTTGCCTCTTTTTTTATTATGAAATACATTTGCAATGTAAAAATTAAACGAAATATGAAAAAAAGAGAACTCATTTTCTTCGCCGCGCTCGCGACTTTCTTGTCGGCAAATGCACAGGAAAAACAAATCTGGTCGCTTGAAGATTGCATAAACTATGCGCTGGAGAAAAATATCCAGTTACAGCAGAACAAGATTTCCTTACAGGAAAGCGAAGTGGATGTAAAGACAGCAAAGGCTGCACTCTTTCCAAGCCTCTCATTCAACACCGGACACAACATTGTGAATCGTCCTTATCAGGAAAACAGCGCCACAGTCAGTGGTACTGAAATCATCAGCAGTAACAATAAAACTACCTATAACGGCAGCTACAGTTTATCTGCACAATGGACATTATGGAACGGCGGACAGCGCCTGAACAACATCAAACAGCAAAAGAAGAATCAGGAAATAGCGGAACTGACCGTAGCCGAAACGGAAAATACGCTCAAGGAAGAGATTACCAAACTTTTCCTGCAGATTCTGTATGCAGATGAATCAGTAAACATTAATAAGGGTACGCTGGAAGTAAGTAAAGCTACCTATGAACGCGCTAAAGAACTTTTTAATCAGGGTAGTATTTCGAAAGCAGATTTGGCCCAACTGGAAGCACAGGTCGGTAATGACCAATACCAGCTGGTAACCTCCGAAAGCTCACTGAGAAACTATAAACTTCAACTGAAGCAAATGCTGGAACTGGACGGAAACATGGAAATGGAGCTGGAACTTCCGGTACTTGACGATGAAAAAGTGATGCAGCTGCTCCCCAATCAAGACGAGGTTTACCAAACGGCACTGACCAACCGTCCGGAAATACAAAGCAGCAAGCTGAGTATTGACAATTCCAAGTTGGCTATTTCTGCTGCTAAAAGCGGTTACTATCCAAGTATCAGTCTGTCGGCGTCTACTTCCAGTACAACCAATAATGCAAGTCAGAACAACTGGGCACAACAGATGAAATACGGATGGAACAACATCATCGGCCTTACAGTGAGTGTACCTATCTTTAATAACCGACAGACTAAAAGTGCAGTAGAAAAAGCTCAGTTCCAATACAACTCTTCGCTGCTGAACTTGCAGGACAAGCAAAAAGGGCTTTACACCGAGATTGAAACGCTCTGGCTGGATGCACTATGCAGCAGCCGAAGTGAAACTGAAAAGCAGTCAGACCAGTTTTGATATGGTCAGTGAACAGTTCAGACTGGGCATGAAAAATACGGTTGAACTGCTGACCGAGAAAAATAACCTGCTCAGTGCACAGCAGCAACGGGTTCAGGCTAAGTATATGGCTATTTTGAATCGTACATTACTCGATTTTTATGCAGAAAAAGACATTGAATTATAATCACCAAACAATATGAACAAGAAAAAAATAATTTTGACAGCCGGTGTCGTACTCGTGCTGGCTGTAGCAGGATTCTGGATTTTCGGAAAGAAGAATGCACAGGGCAAGGTAGACTTCGTGACTGAAAAAGTTACACGAGGAAATATCAGCTATTCCATTACAGCTACAGGAACCATTGAACCGGTCACTGAGGTAGAGGTCGGTACACAGGTTTCAGGTATCATTGACAAAATATATATTGACTATAACTCTGTAGTAAAGCAGGGTGAAGTGATAGCCGAAATGGATAAAGTAACGCTGCTCAGCGATTTACAATCAGCGCAAGCTACATACAACGGCGCCAAGGCCGAATACGACTACCAGCAGAAACTATACACGAGAAACAAAGCACTACACGAGAAACAGCTGATCAGTGAAACAGACTACGAACAAAGCGTGTACGATTATGAACGTGCTAAAAGTACATACGAACAGACGCAAGCAGCCTTAGCCAAAGCGGAACGGAATCTTTCATACGCCACTATCACTTCTCCGATTAATGGTATTGTAACGAGCAAGGATGTGGAAGAAGGACAGACCGTAGCTTCCGGTTTTGAGACTCCGACACTGTTCACCATTGCTGCCGACTTAACAAAAATGCAGGTAGTAACCGATGTGGATGAAGCCGACATTGCCGGAGTAAAAGACAGTGCCCGAGTTACCTTTACCGTAGATGCATATCCTGACGACGTGTTCGAAGGAAAGGTATATCAGATTCGTCTGGGTAGTGTAAACAGCAGCAGTTCAAGCAGTACCAGTACAAGCAGCGAAACAGTTGTCACTTACGAAGTGGTAATTACTGCCGACAACCCGGATTTGAAACTGAAACCCCGACTGACGGCCAACGTGACCATTTACACCGATACCCGTGACAACGTGATAACGGTACCCAACAAGGCATTGCGTTTTACACCGGAAAAACAATTGGTGGGTAACAAGATTATTACAGACTGCGAAGGTGCACACAAGGTATGGACTATGGACGCCAACGGATTCACGGCACATCCTGTAAAAATCGGTCTGAGCGACGGAAGTCATACTGAAATTCTGGAAGGACTGAGCGAAGGCACTCCTATCGTAACAGAAACCGTACTGAAAGGCTTCGAAAACAATACTGATGAAATGGCTGGCGGCGAAAGAAGCCCGTTCATGCCAGGCCCTCCGGGAGGTGACAAGAAAAAACAGAAATAAGGAGATACTCTTATGAAAAAGACTGTCATAGAATTGCAAAATATCAAACGGAATTTCCAGGTGGGAGACGAAACGGTCCATGCCTTGCGCGGAGTTTCATTCAGCATACAGGAAGGAGAATTCGTCACCATTATGGGAACATCCGGTTCAGGAAAATCTACTTTGCTGAACACCTTGGGATGTCTGGATACGCCCACCAGCGGAGAGTATCTGCTCGACGGAGTATCCGTACGCACCATGAGCAAGCCACAAAGGGCAGTACTGCGTAACCGGAAAATCGGATTTGTATTCCAGAACTACAACCTGCTGCCGAAAACTACAGCCGTAGAAAATGTGGAACTTCCTCTGATGTACAACAGCTCAGTCAGTGCAGCCGAGCGTCGTCGGCGTGCCATTGAGGCCTTAACAGCTGTAGGACTGGCTGACCGCTTGGAACATAAATCCAACCAGATGTCAGGAGGACAGATGCAGCGTGTGGCCATCGCCCGCGCACTGGTCAACAATCCGGCGGTAATTCTGGCAGACGAAGCTACCGGTAATCTGGATACACGTACCTCATTTGAAATTCTGGTTCTTTTCCAGAAACTGCATCAGGAAGGACGTACCATCATCTTCGTGACACACAATCCGGAACTGTCACAATACAGCAGCCGGAATATCCGCCTGCGTGACGGACATGTCATTGAAGACGTGACCAACCCTCATATTCTGTCAGCTGCAGAAGCATTAGCTGCCCTGCCGAAAAACGACGACGATTGACGTGACTAATTAAGAAATGACTTATGAACGGAACAAACCTTTTTAAAATAGCTTTCAGAGCTTTGGCCAATAACAAGCTCCGTGCATTCCTGACCATGTTGGGAATCATCATCGGTGTGGCCTCTGTCATTGCCATGCTGGCCATCGGACAAGGCTCTAAACGAAGCATCCAGAAACAGATTTCTGAAATGGGCTCCAACATGATTATGATTCATCCGGGAGCTGAAATGAGAGGTGGAGTCCGGCAGGACCCTTCGAGCATGCAGACACTGAAACTGGAAAATTATGAAACACTGCGCGACGAGTGCATGTACTTGTCGGCCATCAGTCCGAATGTATCTGCCTCCGGACAGTTGATTTCGGGCTCCAACAACTACCCTTCTTCTGTCAGCGGGGTCAGCATTGGCTACCTGACAATTCGCCAGCTTACCGTAGAACAAGGTGAAATGTTCTCAGAAGAGGATATACGTACGGCTGCCAAAGTCTGTGTCATTGGTAAAACAATTGTAGACAACCTGTTCCCCGACGGTCAGGACCCGATTGGAAAGATTATCCGCTGCAACCAGGTACCTTTGCGGGTAGTAGGCGTGCTGAAGTCCAAAGGATACAACTCTATGGGTATGGACCAGGACGATGTGGTATTGTCTCCTTACACCACCGTAATGAAACGTTTGCTGGCACAAACTTACCTGAGTGGCATTTTTGCCTCAGCCTTGACGGAAGACATGACGGAAGAAGCTGTAGATGAAATTACGAACATCTTACGACGTGAACACAAACTGAAAGAAGCAGACGATGATGATTTCACCATACGCACACAACAGGAACTTAGTTCCATGCTGAATACCACAACCGACTTGATGACTACCCTGCTGGCGTGCATTGCCGGAATTTCACTGGTAGTGGGTGGTATTGGTATCATGAACATCATGTATGTAAGTGTGACGGAACGTACACGTGAAATCGGACTTCGTATGTCTGTGGGTGCAAGAGGAATCGATATTCTGTCACAATTCCTGATAGAATCTATCCTGATCAGCATCACCGGAGGTCTGATTGGAGTAATCTCGGGTTGCGGTGCCAGCTTCATCATCAAGAGTGTGGCTCACTGGCCTGTCTTTATCCAGCCCTGGAACGTATTGCTCTCATTTGCCGTCTGTACATTTACAGGCGTATTCTTCGGCTGGTATCCGGCTAAAAAAGCGGCCGACCTTGACCCGATTGAAGCATTACGCTATGAATAAATAACGGAACTACTTTGTTCTTCATAACTTTGGTTTCCTGTCCGGCTGCCATTCAGCAGTGAATGTTTCCCCAACATAAACCGCTTGAGGTAGCCGGACTTTTATTAAAAAAATCGTATCTTTGTCTTAAATCAATTCCACATGGTTCATATAACTCACAACAAACACCGCTTACTTGAATTGACAATCCACATTATATGCTGGGGATTGTTTTTCGGATTTCCACTGTTCTTCACTCAAGATGACAGCGGCAGTATCGACTGGAGAGAGTTTATCAACCATTCTGGTGTATCTCTTTCTTTCTTTATCATCTTTTATATCAACTACCTGTTATTGATTCCAAAAATTCTTTTTAAAGAACATACCGGACAGTATATCTTACTAAATATTCTTCTCATCTTCGTTGTGTCCATCGGACTGCGTTACTGGCACAACATCATTGCCTTTCCTCCCCCGGCTCCACGACGCCCTCATTTACCTCCCCAATACATATTTTATATAAGGGATATCACGAGCATGATTTTCACTGTAGGATTAAGTGTAGCCATCCGCATGAGCCTGCGCTGGAGTGCCACAGAACTGGAACGCCGTGAAGCAGTCAAAAGCCGGACTGAAGCAGAACTGAAGAACCTGCGAAACCAGCTGAATCCGCACTTCCTGCTCAACACGCTGAATAATATTTATGCTCTGACGGCTTTTGACACCGAAAAGGCACAACAGGCCATTCAAGAACTGAGCAAACTACTGCGTTACGTTTTATATGACAATCAGGAAACATTTGTTCCACTGACCAAAGAAGTAGAGTTTATCCGAAACTACATTGAACTCATGCGAATACGGGTGTCGTCCGCTGTCAAAATCAATACAAACTTTCAGATTCGACCAGACAGTCAAAGTCCGGTAGCTCCGCTGTTATTCATTTCGCTCATTGAAAATGCCTTCAAACATGGAATTTCTCCTACCGAACCCAGCTTTATAGACATTTCGCTGACGGAAAAGGAAGATGAAATCCATTGTGTGATACGCAACAGCAATTATCCCAAAAATTCAACGGACAAAAGTGGATCAGGCATCGGACTGGAACAGGTACGAAAAAGACTAGAACTATTGTATGCCGGACATTATGAATGGCATCAGCAAATAAGTCCGGATCAAAAAGAATACAGTTCCATACTGACTATAAAAATTCCTGACACCAATAAAAAGATACTGCCATGATTATAAAATGTGCGATTATAGATGATGAACCTCTGGCACTCGGCCTGCTGGAAAGTTACGTAAAGAAAACACCATCGCTCGAATTGTGCGGTGCATATTCCAGTGCCATTCAGGCAATGGAATTATTGACAGACCATCCGGTAGACCTTATTTTTCTGGATATCCAGATGCCGGAACTGAACGGATTGGAGTTTTCCAAAATCGTTCCTGGAAGTACACGTATCATCTTTACAACTGCTTTCGGGCAATATGCATTGGATGGCTACAAGGTAAATGCCCTTGACTACTTACTCAAACCTATCAGCTATACAGATTTTATGACTGCTGTCAACAAAGCTGTTCAGTGGTTTGAACTCCGGCAGAAAGCAGAAACATCATCTGGTGAAATCCAGTCTTCCGAGGATTTGAAGTACATCTATGTAAAAAGCGATTATAAGCTGATTCAAATCGAGTTGGATAAAATTCTCTACATTGAAGGACTGAAGGATTATATCAAAATACATCTGGAAGATAATCCACGCCCCATTCTCTCACTGGTCAGCATGAAAATGATGGAGGACAAACTGCCAGCCAATCGGTTTATCCGAATTCATCGCTCTTTTATCGTGCAAAAACAAAAAATAAAAATTATAGAAAAAGGGAGAATTGTTTTCGGAAAAGACTACATTCCAATATCAGACAGCTACAAACAGGAGCTCCAAAATTATGTTAATAAACATACTGTTTGAGTTTTTGTTGCATTTTCAACCTTTTTTTTTGAAACAATCGTTTTTTTTTACGGTTTTTCTTTGGATACAATCAATCTAAACCCTATATTTGTGTCGTACATAATAAAGACGGAAGTTGTGAAACTTCCTTTAGAATAGTTTAGTTAAGTCTAGTTTAGTTTTTGTGTTGTGATACTCCTGCTGAAAGTGTTCAGCGGGAGTATCTTTTTTATACAAAATCGAAACGGAGGAAAATATATTTATTAACAAATTCCGAGCAGAATGATGTTAAAAAACAACAAGAAAAAAGGCTGAAATACGATTACAAATTGCACAAAAATTCCTCAAGGAATATCTATCAATTTATGAGTCTGCAAACTTAGACGCCATTGAGGATGCGACTTAATATATTCTACAACCTCTGCCGTATTGCGGCAAGAGCAAGGCTGCAAAAAATAAAATGAGGCTTTTAATTCAAGATAAGGAGATACATCTTGACCAAGAAAAACTACTTTTACCTCATCTATACGATTGACACGTAACGGTGCACCTAATTTGGGAGAACAGGTAACCCAATCTATCGATTCAGGAAGCACACATGTGCCATTCGTTTCAATACAAATGAATTTTCCAGCTTTATGCAATGCAGCAATTAAATCCTCATCTACCCAAAGTCCAGGCTCACCTCCTGTCAAAATCACCGTCTTGCAGGGATATTGACAGACTTTCTCCACTATCTCCTCATCCGACATCATGACTCCTTCCTCATGACGCGTGTCACAAAACTCACATTTTAAATTACATCCCGAAAAACGGACAAAGACAGCAGGTGTACCCACATGAAAGCCTTCCCCCTGAAGGCTATAGAATATCTCGTTAATCTTTTTCATAAATCACCCGATTACCTTCAGACTCACACACTTCCACCTTCACACAATGGGGTACTCGCTCACAAATCCAACGGGCAATATTTTCGGCTGTTGGATTACAAGGAAGCACATCATTCAGGTTCTTATGGTCAAGCTGTCCCTTTACAACTTCTTTTATATGCGTAAAATCTACCACCATACCATCTTCATTTAATTGCTCAGCCTGACAATATACGGTGATAATCCAATTGTGACCATGCAGGTTTTCACACTTACTTTCATAAGAAAGTTTCAGATTATGTGAAGCCGAAATTTCCATACGTTTAATGACTGTATACATAACATTTTGATTTTTAAATATTTAAAAAACTCTGCATTTAATGTCACCTCAATGCTACGACAAAGGTAAAAAGAATTATCAGATAGAAAAAATCCATGTACAAAGATTTGACTGCCACGAAATCTCACAAATTTTAATAAAATCCACAACAAATATTTTTGATTTTCCAACCAATACAGTATATTTGTATACACATTTTTGATATACGAATGACGGAAGAGGACAAAAAACTGTTACATACTTTCGAAGGCAAACTCAGACAATTGCTGTTTCTTTATGAAGAGTTGAAAAAAGAAAACCTCTCATTAAGAAATGAAATTGACAGAAAAAATGCAGAAATAGCCCAATTGGAATGTAATAATAAAGAATTGGAAGCCAAGTATATCAACTTGAAAAACGCCCGCATACTCAGTATCAACGACAATGACCTCCGCGATACGAAACAAAGACTGGCGAAACTTGTGCGTGAAGTCGATAAATGCATCGCTTTGCTGAATGAATAACAATGCGGTAAAGTATATACTTTTATGGACGAAAAAAAGAGATTTAATCTACTAATTGACAACGAACGGTATCCTGTGTCCATACTCCCTGCGGAAGAGGAAGGTTATCGGGAAGCTGCCAAACAGATTAACTATAAACTGAATAAATATCGCAGTGCTTTTCCTGAATTCAACAGTATACAACACTGGAAGATGGTAGCACTTGATTTGGCGTATGAAAATATATCCATGAAAGGAAGAAATGACACCCGACCTTATATGGAAAAACTTAAAGAACTGGAAGAGGATATTGAAAGATGTATCCGACCTGACCGGGGCGAAGGTTTATAGAAAGATATTATAACAGGAAATTCACGCATAAGCTTTATTCGAAGGGATTTTCCCAACGGATAAGTTTATGCGTTTTTTATTTATATACTTAAATTAATTATAATGTTGACGACAGTAATACTAACAATTGTGGCCTTCCTGGTGGGAGGGGCATTGTCGTATGGATTCTTTAAGTACGGCTTAAAGACAAAATATGACACAATTATCAAAGAAGCAGAAACTGAAGCTGAAGTAATCAAGAAAAACAAGCTTCTGGAAGTAAAGGAAAAATTCTTGAATAAAAAAGCGGATTTGGAAAAGGAGGTTGCCCAGCGTAATCAGAAAATCCAGCAAGCTGAGAATAAGTTAAAGCAACGCGAAATGGTGCTCAACCAGAAGAACGAAGAGCTTCAGCGTAAACGCAATGAAACAGAAGCTATCAAAGAAAATCTGGACGCTCAGCTGGTAATCATTGAAAAGAAGAAAGAGGAATTAGATAATCTTCAGGCACAGGAAAGAGAGAAACTGGAAACAATCTCAGGCTTGTCGGCTGAAGAAGCGAAAGAACGCTTGGTAGAATCGCTGAAAGAAGAAGCGAAGACACAGGCGCAGTCTTACATCAATGACATCATGGACGATGCCAAGCTTACTGCAAACCGTGAAGCGAAACGTATCGTAATTCAGTCTATTCAGAGAGTGGCTACTGAAACTGCCATTGAAAACTCTGTCACTGTATTCCACATTGAATCGGATGAGATCAAAGGACGCATCATCGGACGTGAAGGACGTAATATCCGTGCACTGGAAGCCGCTACAGGTGTAGAAATTGTGGTGGATGACACACCGGAAGCAATCGTACTTTCAGCCTTTGACCCGGTACGCCGTGAAATTGCACGTCTGGCCTTGCACCAGTTGGTAACTGACGGACGTATTCACCCGGCACGTATCGAGGAAGTGGTAGCAAAAGTACGCAAGCAAGTGGAAGACGAAATCATTGAAACAGGTAAACGTACTACAATCGACTTAGGTATCCATGGACTGCATCCTGAACTGATTCGTATCATCGGTAAGATGAAATACCGTTCTTCATACGGACAGAATCTTTTGCAGCATGCACGTGAAACAGCCAACTTGTGTGCAGTAATGGCTTCGGAATTAGGTTTGAACCCGAAAAAAGCAAAACGTGCCGGACTGCTGCATGATATTGGTAAGGTGCCCGATGAAGAACCGGAATTGCCGCACGCACTGTTGGGTATGAAATTGGCTGAAAAGTACAAAGAAAAAGCAGATATCTGCAATGCCATTGGTGCACACCACGACGAAGTGGAAATGACCAGCCTTTTGGCTCCTATCGTACAAGTATGTGACGCTATCTCTGGTGCACGTCCGGGAGCACGCCGGGAAATTGTAGAGGCTTACATCAAACGTCTGAATGATCTCGAACAATTGGCCATGTCTTATCCGGGTGTAACCAAGACTTATGCTATTCAGGCAGGTCGTGAGTTGCGTGTCATTGTAGGTGCCGACAAGATTGACGACAAACAGACAGAAAGCTTGTCAACTGAAATCGCCAAGAAGATTCAGGACGAAATGACTTATCCGGGACAAGTTAAAATTACGGTTATCCGTGAAACCCGTGCAGTCAGCTTCGCAAAATAAACAATAAAAAAATCCGGAAGTTCATTCCGGATTTTTTTATGTTCTATACTTTCAAATAAGGTGCCAACACTTTCTCCGCACAAGCATACCCTTCTTCATATAATTCAGTCAGCTTCTTGATATCCTTCTCGATACGATTCACCACCACTTTCTTTTCCGGCCGAATCGCGATGATACGTCCTTCATCCTCTAACTTTTCGACCATCTCCAACTGCTCATTGTATACCGCACAGCGTCGGCTAAGCACTAACCTCAACCGTGGATAACGGCGATAAATGAACCGGGGAACCCGAATATCTTTTTCAGTCTTACGATAGCCTCTGTTACGAGTGAGGACTACTACATTCTTTTCATAGCCCTGACTCATGGCCCGCAAGACAGGTATAGAATCGACAATACCTCCATCGAGCATAGGACGCCCGTCCACGTATGTAATCGGACAAACATACGGAAGACTGCTGGAAGCTTTGGCAATATCCACCAGTCTCCAGCCATCCCTGTTTTCTTTCTCTTCCAGATAACAAGCCCTTCCCGTCACGCAATTGGTCGTTACCATCTCAAAACGGGCAGGATTATTAAAATAGGCTTGAAAATCGTAGGGAAGAATCTTGGTGGGAAACAAGTCATAAAGCAAATGCTGATCCAGAATACTATGCTGATACCAGAGGTATTTCAACCCAATATAATGATATTCTGCCAGCATATCAATGTTACTAAACTTTGCCCGCCCCCGCTGATGAGACATATACGACAATCCGTTACAAGCTCCTGCTGACACACCTATCACATAAGGGAACTGCATGTGGTGATCCATCATGAAATCCAAGACTCCACAAGTAAACACCCCTCGCATACCTCCTCCTTCGAGAACCAACCCTGTTTTTTGTAAATCCAGATTCATACGACCTCAGTTTTTAAAGTAATCTTGGCAATTGCAAATATATGTTTTTCCATTACACCGCAGCCATTTTTTCTATTTTATTTACTACATTTGCAACATTATTTTCACAAACATTACATCAAAAAGAAATAACTATGTTTGATTCTCTTACTTATCAAAAACGTCGGAATGCGCTGCGGGAAAAGATGAGCAACGGTATCATTCTTATTTTAGGAAACAATGAAGCACCGGCCAACTACCCCGACAACACATACAAGTTCAGACAAGACAGTTCTTTTGTCTATTTCTTCGGACATTCACACCCGGGTTATGCCGGCATCATCGACATAGACAATGGCAAAGATTATTTCTTTGGAAATGATGTCGACATGGACGACATCATCTGGATGGGCCCGCAACCCAGTGTAAAAGAACTGGCGGCACAGGTGGGAGTTGAGAAAAGCTATCCTTTCGATATGTTGAAAGAAATAGTGGGAAAAGCCATCGCTCAGCGAAGAAAAATCCACTTCCTCCCTCCCTATCGCTACGATAATATGATGCTGCTGGAAGATTTGACAGGTATCCGGGCATCCATGACTAAACAGCACGCTTCTCTTGAACTGATTAAGGCGGTCGTATCACTGCGTTCAGTAAAAGAAGAATGTGAAATCGCAGAAATCGACAAGGCCTGCAACGTAGGATATGAAATGCATACGGCAGCCATGCGTCTGTGCAAACCGGGAGTATCCGAGCAATACATAGCCGGAGTGCTTGACGGTATCGCTTCATCTTACGGACGAATGGTTTCATTTGCCACTATTCTTACGCAAAACGGACAGACCCTGCACAATCACGACCACAGTCACATCTTGCAAGAAGGCAGACTAATGCTGACGGATGCAGGAGCCGAACTGATGAATTATTACTGTTCAGACCATACCCGTACAATCCCTGTAGGAGGAAAATTTACCAGTCGCCAGCGTGACATCTACGGCATCGTACTTGCCTGCCATGACAAGGCACTGGAACTGGCACGACCAGGAGTGACATACAAGTCGGTACACCTGGAAGTATGTAAGGTACTTACAGAAGGGCTGAAAGGACTGGGCTTGATGAAAGGAAATACCGATGAAGCTGTAGCTGCAGGCGCTCATGCCTTATTCCTGCCGCACGGATTGGGACACATGATGGGACTGGACGTACACGATATGGAAGACTTAGGCCAGTGTTACGTAGGCTATGACGAAGAAGTACAACCATCCACTCAGTTCGGACTGGCTTCGCTCCGTATGGGAAGAAAACTCCAGAAGGGTTTTGTCATTACCGATGAACCGGGATGCTACTTTATTCCAGCCCTGATTGATAAATGGAAGGCAGAAAAACTACACACCAATTTCTTGAATTTCGATGAAATCGAAAAATACAAGGACTTCGGAGGTATCCGTCTGGAAGATGATATCCTGATTACCGAAAACGGATCCAGATTCCTGGGCGAAAAACGTATCCCCATCACGTTTGATGAGGTAGAAGCCATCATGAATGAATAATTACGTATTTATTAACCCTATAACCATAAAGATCAAAACAATGAACAAACTAATTTTAGTAGCTGTTGCAGGACTTTGCTTTGGTAACATCTATGCAAAAAATCCGAAGAAAGACAAAGCTGAAGAAGGATTCGTATTTACAACCGTAAAAGAAAACCCTATTACTTCCATAAAGAACCAGAATCGTTCAAGTACATGCTGGTCATTCTCCAGCCTTGGATTTCTGGAATCAGAATTGCTGCGTGAAGGAAAAGGAGAATTTGACCTTTCTGAAATGTTTGTAGTGCACAAAACCATGGAAGACCGTGCGGTAAACTATGTACGCTATCACGGAGATGCTTCGTTCTCACCGGGCGGAAGCTTTGAAGACATCGTTTTCTGCTACAAGAATTACGGTATGGTTCCTCAGGACGTAATGCCGGGTATCGAATACGGTGACTCACTGCCTAACCACAATGAGCTGGATGCGGTAGCTGGAGCATACGTACAAGCTATTGGAAAAGGCAATCAGAGCAAACTGAGTCCGGTATGGAAAAAAGGCGTAACAGCCATTTACGATACTTACCTGGGAGAATGTCCAAAAGAATTTACTTACAAAGGAAAGACTTACACTCCGAGAACATTTGCAGATGAAGTGCTTGGACTGAATATGAACGACTATGTATCACTGACTTCTTACACACATCATCCTTTCTACCAGACCTTCAGCATCGAGGTACAGGACAACTGGCGCAATGCATTGTCTTACAACTTGCCTATCGATGAACTGATGGAAGTGATGGACAATGCCATCAACAACGGATATACTTTCGCATGGGGAGCTGATGTCAGCGAAGAAGGATTTACCCGCGACGGTATTGCCGTATGTCCGAATGCAGAAAAAGGAGCCGAACTGACTGGTTCAGATATGGCACACTGGCTGGGCTTGAGCAAAGCAGACAAGCGCAAGGAACTGACCAGCAAACCGCTTCCTGAAATTGAAGTGACTCAGGAAATGCGTCAGGTAGCATTCGACAACTGGGAAACTACCGATGACCACGGAATGCTTATCTACGGTATCGCTAAAGACCAGAACGGCAAAGAATACTACATGGTGAAAAACTCATGGGGATTAAGCGGCAAGTACAAAGGTATCTGGTATGCATCTAAAGCTTTTGCCAAATACAAAACCATGAACATCCTGGTGAACAAGAAAGCAATCCCTGCACACATCGCAAAAAAATTAGGATTCTAAGGTCCTATTATATAGACTAATTATAAATAAAAAGCGGCTCGTTCCATAAATTTAAGATGGAATGAGCCGCTTTTTTCTTTCTTTTTACTAATTTTACGGATTGAAGTGGATAAGAAGATTTTATCCAATTACAAGTTTTGCCGATTTGGTTACTGCAACAAAGTCGTACAGGCTTACAACCGGCAGACTGGCGAAACCCCACCCGAAAAGAAAAAAAAGAAAAAACATATATAAATGAACTACAAATGGAACTATCAACCTCCAACACTTCAAGAAAGAGAAGCTGCCAGAGCCCTCTCCAGAGAGATTGGCATCAGTCCTATTTTATGTAAGCTACTGCAGGAAAGAGGTATCCATTCTGCCGCAGAGGCCAAACGGTTTTTCCGCCCTCAGCTTAATGACCTCCATGACCCGTTCCTGATGAACGACATGGACGTGGCAGTGGAACGCCTAAACCTGGCCATGGGACGAAAAGAGCGTATCCTGGTGTATGGAGATTATGACGTGGACGGCACTACGGCTGTCGCCCTTGTTTTCAAATTTCTTCAACAGTTCTACTCGAACATCGATTATTATATCCCCGACAGATATAATGAAGGGTATGGTGTGTCAAAAAAGGGAGTCGACTATGCTTACTCTACCGGAGTAAAACTGGTCATCGTACTGGACTGTGGTATTAAAGCGGTAGAAGAAATCAGTTACGCCAAAGAAAAAGGCATCGATTTCATTATCTGCGACCATCATGTGCCCGATGAGATACTTCCTCCTGCTGCCGCCATTCTGAATGCCAAGCGTCCGGATTCTACGTATCCATACGAACACCTGTCTGGCTGCGGAGTAGGATTCAAGTTTATGCAAGCCTTTGCCCAGAACAACGGCATCGAGTTTCATCAGCTTACCCCCCTGCTCGATTTGGTAGCGGTCAGCATCGCATCCGACATTGTACCTATTATGGGTGAAAACCGTATTTTGGCCTATCACGGACTGCGTCAGCTCAATGCCAACCCCAGCATCGGACTGAAAGCCATTATTGATGTATGCGGACTGGCTGAAAAAGAAATTACGATGAGCGACATCGTATTCAAGATAGGTCCCCGCATCAATGCTTCGGGAAGAATACAAAACGGAAAGGAAGCGGTCGACTTGCTGATTGAAAAGGATTTTGCTTCTGCATTGAAAAAGAGCAACCGCATCAACAGCTACAACGAAACGCGTAAGGACCTCGACAAGAACATGACAGAAGAGGCCTATAAAATCGTGGATAACCTGTCCAACTTGTCTGAAAGAAGGTCTATCGTGATTTTCAATGAGGACTGGCACAAGGGAGTCATCGGAATTGTCGCTTCGCGTCTGACGGAAATCTACTACCGTCCTGCCGTGGTCTTGACACGTACCGAGAACCTGGCTACGGGATCAGCACGTTCTGTTTCCGGCTTCGATGTATACAAAGCCATAGAACATTGCCGTGACCTGCTGGAGAATTTTGGCGGACATACCTATGCGGCCGGTTTATCCATGAAGGTGGAAAATGTGCCGGAATTTACCAGACGGTTTGAAGAATACGTGACCAACCACATTCTTCCGGAGCAGACTAACGCTACCATCCAGATTGATGCACAGCTGGACTTCAGAGACATCACTCCGAAGTTTTTCTTCGACCTGAAGAAGTTCAACCCATTTGGTCCGGAGAACCACAAGCCTGTTTTTGCAACCTTGAATGTGTACGATTATGGTACCAGCAAGGTGGTAGGAAGAGATCAGGAACACATCAAACTGGAACTGGTGGACAACAAGTCGAACAACGTCATGAACGGTATCGCTTTCGGACAAAGTTCACAGGTGCGTTACATCAAGACCAAACAGTCGTTCAACATCTGTTATACCATTGAGGAAAATACCCATAAGCGGGGAGAAATCCAACTACAGATAGAAGACATCAAGCCCAGTCGAGGTTAGCGGCTCATGACTGACTACCGAAAAATCCTGAAACAATACTGGGGATATGACAATTTCCGAGGCATACAGGAAGACATTATCCGCAGCATAGGCGAAGGCCGGGACACATTGGGACTCATGCCCACAGGTGGTGGTAAATCCATCACCTTTCAAGTGCCCGCCCTCGCCCAAGAAGGGTTATGCCTGGTCATTACCCCTCTGATTGCCCTGATGAAAGACCAGGTGAGAAACTTGCGCGAACGGGGCATCAAGGCAACCGCCATCTACTCCGGCATGACGCGCGAAGAGATTGTCATCGCATTGGAGAACTGCATCTTCGGCAACTACAAATTCCTTTATGTATCTCCGGAAAGACTGGACACCGAAATCTTTCAAATCAAACTCCGCAGCATGCATGTCAGCCTCATCACCGTAGATGAATCACACTGCATTTCACAATGGGGATACGACTTCCGCCCTGCTTACCTGAAAATAGCGGATATACGTCAGCTGCTCCCGGGTGTTCCCGTCATCGCACTGACGGCCACTGCCACTCCGGAAGTGGTCAGTGATATCCAGCAACGCCTTCAGTTCCGCCAGGAAAATGTGTTCCGCATGAGCTTTGAGCGGAAAAACCTGGCCTATGTAGTACGCCATACAGAAGACAAGGAAAGTGAACTACTCCATATCCTGCAACGCGTCAACGGGTCGGGAATTGTCTATACCCGCAACCGGAAAAAGACGAAAGAGATTTCTCTGTTCCTGAACCGAAACCACATCACAGCCACTTTTTATCATGCCGGACTCAATGATGAGACCAAAGATTCCCGACAAAAAGCTTGGCTGAAAGGAGAATTCCGTGTAATGGTAGCCACCAACGCCTTTGGTATGGGAATCGACAAACCGGACGTGCGCCTGGTTATCCATGCCGATGTGCCCGACTCGCCCGAAGCCTACTTTCAGGAAGCCGGACGAGCAGGAAGAGACGGCATGAAAGCCTATGCCGTACTGCTGTTCTGTGCCCGCGATAAAATCACACTCAAACAGCGGGTTAGCGACACCTTCCCCGAAAAAAGCTACATCCGAAAGATTTACGAAGACATCAACTTCTATTACCAAATGGCCATGGGAGACGGAAGAGGCTGCACCTTCGCGTTCAACATCGATGAGTTCTGCCGTAATTTCAAGCATTTTCCCGTACAGACCGACAGTGCCTTGAAAATCCTGACTCGCGCAGGCTATCTGGAATATACCGATGAGCAGGACAATGCCTCGCGCATCATGTTTACCATCACCAAGGAAGAACTGTACCGCATCCGCGAACAAAGCGAAGACACAGAAAAACTGCTTCGTATCCTCCTGAGAAGCTACACCGGACTTTTCACGGACTATGCTTATATCAGTGAAGACAATCTGTCAACCCGTTCGGGACTGAGCAAACAGCAAATCTATGAAACTCTGCTCTCGCTGAGCCGGCAGCATATTCTGCATTATATTCCCGCAAAAAAGACACCTTACATTATCTATACGCGCGAAAGACAAGAAACGGAACGCGTTTATTTAAGTAAGGAAGTCTATGAAGACAGAAAAGAAAGCTATGTGCAGCGTATCAACGCCATGATAGAATATGCAGAAAGCGAAAACCGCTGCCGAAGCCGAATGCTGTTACGCTATTTCGGCGAAAAGAACGAGCACAATTGCGGGCAGTGTGACATATGCCTGCAACAACATCAGTCCGGCCTAAAGTCGGGAGAATTTGAATCCATCAGTCAGCAATTGCAAGCGTTACTGAAAGAAAATCCGCTTTCGTTGCAAGAGATAAAAGACAAAATGCAAGTGCCTGAAAACCACCTGATTAAAGTGGTATCCTACTTAGTTTCCGAGGAAATCATCCGGCAAGAGAACGGTTACCTGAAATTCTAACACACTCATTATAAACCTATTGTTACTTTTCAGTACTTCTTAGGCAGTACTGAAGTACTTCCCCGAAAGTATTCGAGTACTTCCTTGAAAGTACTGGAGTACTCCTTCGGAAGTACTGAGAATTTCCCCCTCCGCTTTCAAATGAAAGCACAGGTTTCTCCCTACAAAATAGTCAAATATTTTACTACTTCAAAAAAAAGGAGCTATATTTGTAGCCGGATAACTAAAAAATCACCTCATAAAATGAAAGAAG